>JAQVFW010000020.1 GCA_028697015.1 Candidatus Paceibacterota bacterium | reverse complement strand
CGTACTCACACACCACCGGCAGGTGCGCCTGCTCCCAGGCGCGGTAGTTGTCCCGGAAATACACCTGCCTGTCAGGCAACCTTTCATCCGCCGTCACATCCAACGCGTACTGCTCGACCAGGTCCTCGGCATCAGCCAACGTCAATGTACTTCGCATCGCCATAACCTCCCGCTCGATAGCATCTCCATACGTCGGCCACTGCTCCCGCCGCGTCGTCTGCCGTCACCAGCGGCTGCGTGCCCGCCTCGATGGCCGGCAGCAGCGCGTCCCACATTGCGGCGTGGTTGTCACCGGGCCACCACGGCGCACAACGCTCGCTGCCCACGAGTCCTGCCACGTTCGGCAGCGGCTTGCACGCGCCGCTCCAGCAGCCTGCGGTGCCCCAGCATATCTGCAACGACAGCATGTCGCCGTCCTCGTACTCGATGGCAAGCTGTCCGGTGTCGGGTCCGCTGCCGCCCGCGAGGCAGCGGAACATGCCCTGCCAGTTGACGGCCTTGCCGAACAGCATGCGCGCCACGGTGGCGACGTGGACGCCGCCCTCCAGGAACGCGCCGCCGCCCTGCCACAAATCATAGCTCCACGCCTGCGACTTGTACGGGCTCATGGCCGCGACGCGCCACAGCACCTCGTCGCCGTAGTAGCCGCCGCGTACCTGCTCGCGCTGCGCGACCTGGTCGGCGCCGTAGCCCTGCGACTCGGCGATGTACAGCCGCCCGCCGCTGGTGCCCGCCACCTCTGCCGCCTGCTCCGGGTACAGACACAGCGGCTTCTCGCTCACCACCGTGCGGCCCTCGTCGAGCAGCAGGCGGATGTACTGGTAGTGATGTTGCGTCGGCACCGCCACTACCGTGATGTCAGCCTCGTGCAGCGGGCTCTGTGTCGCCGTGCCCTGCACCCGCGCCGCCAGCTTCGCGGCATGACCTGCGTCCGCATCGTAGATGCAGACCGTGTACCCGCGCTCCGCGAGTAGTCGGGCATGGATACTGCCCGCCGCGCCTGCCCCGATCACTGTTGCTGTCCGCACACTGCGCCTCCACTGCTGCTATGATTTCCGCTGCCCGTACATCCCACGAGTTCGCCGCGCACAACTGTTCCACCTCGGCGCGCTGGATCGGCGCGTCCGCCAGTGCCGCCTCGACCTGCGCGGCGATGTCGCGCGCACCTGTCGGCGCGATGTGACAGTGCGGTCTGCCGACGAGTTCCGTCATCACGCTGGTCGTCGCCAGCGGCTGCCCCATTGCCCAGTGGTCATAGAGCTTGATGGGGTCCACCGCGCGGCAGATGTCCAGATGCCGGAACGGCACAATGCCGACATCTGCCCACGCCGCCGCGGCGATGCACTCGGCGTATGGCATTTCGCCGTGGTAGATGATATTCTCAGCCTGGTTGCCGCGTACTCGGCTGTTGTCGCCGATGACGTGGAACACTACGTCGGGCAGTGCCTGCGCGGTGCGCCGGAACAGCGGCCAATCAAACCACTGCCCGGCGAGGTAGCCGATATACACGATGGTGCCCGCCTTGCTCGTCACCCAGCCCGGCGGCATGGGCCACGGGCGCGCTACAGGGGCCGCAGGGCCGCCGTTGCGCACCAGCGCACCCTCCCGCCCGGCCCACTCGCCGAACCGCTCCAGCAGCGACGGTGCGCTCGCGGTGAGCACGTCGGCGGTCTCCATGATGGCGCGCTCGTCGTCCTCGTCGTAGTAGTTCAGGTCGCCCCGCGCGCGGAACGCGGGCCAGTCGTCGATGAGGTCGTACACATAGCGCCAGCCCGCCGCCTGCAGGCGCGCGCTATGCGCGTGGAATAGCTCGATAGGGAGGGCGTTGATGACCAGGTTGCGGGGGTCGTGACACTCGGCGAGTTGGTTGATGGCGCGCCGGAAGCGCGGCTTGTCCAGCGTGTAGATGTTGCTCATCTGCTCGCATCCGGCGATCATGGGGTTGTGGTAGACAACGCCGTATCCCATGCGCTCGAAGCATCGGGCGAGTTGCACAGGGCGTTGCCCGCCGCCGCAACTACTCCACCGGCACCCGCTGAGCATGACTATCAGCGGCTCCGGTGGCAGCGGCACAGGGCGAGGCTTGACGAGTGCGGCACGGCTCTGCGGCATGGTATATCCTCCCGTTGTTATATGGTGGTTCTGCGCGTTACATCGCCCGTTACCGTGAAGTTCCCCCGGAGCAGCGTCGTGATTGCCCCGGTGTCGCTGATGGCCTGTATGTCATACCGCAGAGTTGCCTCTACCTCGCACTGGTCGGTCTCGGCCTTGCCAACGGCGAACGTGAACACGCCATCTTCGGGCGTGGTCAGAGCTGCCTCGACCTGGAACAGCGCGTCCGTGTCGTCTGCGCTCGTGCTGTACTGGTCGGGCCGTACCGTGAGATAGATGGTGTAGCCAGTGATGTCGTGGTCTTCCCACGTGATCTGCAGGCTGTTGTCGTCGTCGCGCACCACTGCGATGCTCGCGTCCTCGCCTATGCACTCACCGCCGGTTACGGTGAGCGATGTCGTCTGCGCGCTGAGCGTGATATTGCCGGATGCCTGCGCGG
>JAQVFW010000019.1 GCA_028697015.1 Candidatus Paceibacterota bacterium | reverse complement strand
AAACCCTTGACAAGATTCTATTTTTGGTTTACAATGTAGCCATAACCCCTTAGGGGGTTTTTAAATAAAAATGGAAAGCAGTAGTTATAGAAAAAGACCTCTTTTTGCCATCATTGTTTTCACGGGGGTCATCATAATGGTATTGCTGTTAATTTTTTTGAGGGAGAAAGAAAAAGAAGAAATTTATCCTATATCCTATCTTGGAGAGGGCAGTTATTTTGTGGAGGGAAACAGCATAGTTGCTCCCAATAACGCCTCTATTTTTTCGCCTCCTTCCGTAAAGAAAATAAGAGCTGTTTTAACCGCTTATTCAAGTTCTATTGATGAAACATGGGGAGATCCGCATATTACTGCAAGCGGAGAGAGAGTAAGAGACGGCGTTGTTGCGAATAATTGTCTTTCTTTCGGAACTATTGTTGAAATCGATGGAATGTTTTTTGAGGTTTTAGACAGAAAAAACTCAAGATATGGTTGTGAATGGTTTGATATATGGCAGGAGAGCAAAGAAAGCGCTCTTCAATTCGGGATTAAAAGGGACTATATCAAAGTTTATTAAAACTCTTAAAAAGCCGAAGATATTAGTTTGCCGGCGTAAAAAGTGAGGGTTATAACAATACTTGCAATAAAAAGATGCTCTATTACTATGTAGAGCTTCTTTGTTTTTGGAAATAGCGGGAGATTCCAGCTTACCAGTCCTATTACAAAAAATCCCCAGATGATATTTACGATAATTGCCGTTTTGAGAGAAAAAAGGGCGGCCGGAATTATAAAAGTGAGTATAAAAAAGAATTTAAAGAAAAAACTTGATGCGGTTGAAAGCCATATAACTGTTTTTGACTTTGGATCGTCTATTTCCCTTGAAACATGAAATCCCAAAGCGTCGGAAAAAGCATCAGCTATCGCAACTGTTATTATTCCTCCGATAACAACAGATTTCATATAAGTCCCGGAATAAAGACCAACCATAATACCGAGAATCGTAATCGTACCCGAGGCCAGGGCAAAATTAAGGCGATTTCTTATTATCTTTATTATTTTTTTTGCCTGTATCATATTTTGTGCTCCCGGCAGGAATCGAACCTGCATCAAGGGATCCGCAATCCCTCATTTTGTCCATTAAACTACGGGAGCTATTTGAAGCGCTAATTTATTCATTTATAACATAAAGCGGGAAATCTTTCCATTATATTAATATAAACGGATAGACAAATTTTTTTTGCATGTTAAAATGGGCACAAGGAGGTGAAAAGAGAAGATTCAAAAGGAGGAGTGAGGGCGAACGGCAAGCCCGCACCCTGCTAAGGTGTTACCCTAATTTAGGGTGTGTGGGTTCGAATCCCACCTCCTCCGCCAAATAAATTTGTAAAAAAAGACAAAAATATGAGCATAGAAAAAGAAGATTTTTTACCAGCAAAGAAAGAAGAAAATAAAGAGGAAAGAAGCGAAAAAGATAAAATCTCTGAAAAGCTGCCTGTAATTGAAAAAGATAAAGAAAAAGAGAAGCAAATCAGGGAATATTTGTCAAAGCTTAAAACTTCCGTGTCTTCCAGTCCTGTTTCTACAAGAGATGAAAAAGTGGAAATTGAAAATCTTTCTTCCGGCGAACAAGTTGGCGCTTTAATTTCTCTTGCTTTTGAAAAAGGGCTTAAAGAAGCAACATCAATTGCCGTTTCTCTTGATAATCCGGCAATAATTGATGAATTCCATGATGCTCTGATAGACCAGCATTATAATGAGCTTGTTGATAAAAAAATAATAGAAGAACCAAAATGATAGAATTATTCTTTTCTTTGGCTTTATTCTTTCTTCTTTTTATTTCTCTTTTTTTATTTTTTTTCTTTAGAAAAAGGAACTATTTAAATGACATAAAAAGAGGGATGAATTTTGAATTGTTTTTGGTATCTCTTCCAAGAGACATTGAAAAAGAAAAAGAAGAAAAATCCTCTCTTGAAGAATATTTCGGGAAAGTTGAGCAATTTTTCAATTCTTTGCACGGATTCAAAAAAAAGCACTTTTTTGTTTTTGAAATTTCCGTTCACAGAACAAGCGAAGAAATCTATTTTTATGCAGCTTGCCCGAGAAAGATAAAAGATTCGTTTATAAAACAAATACAAAGTTTCTGGCCTGATGCCGAAGTTTCTCCGACTTCCGATTACAACATATTTAATTTAAAAGGAGAATCTTCCTTTCTGCAGGGATCTCTTGCAAAACCTCCGGTTCTTCCTCTTCGCAGTTATAAAGAATTCAGAAGCGATCCCATTTCCGGATTAACAAATGTACTTACCAAGCTAAAAAAAGAAGGAGAAGGAGCTTCTATTCAAATAATACTAAGGCCTTCCGGAAAAAACCTCAGGGGTGAGGGGAATAAAATAATAGACCTCTGCTATAAAGGAAAAAAGATAGGTTCTGCCGTTTCAACAAACAAAGCGGAATTGGCATTGAAATTTTTCGGGGATTTTATCGGAATTATTTTCGCTGGGCCTTCAAAAGAGAAAAAGCAAGAGGAAAAAAAGGAAATGGGTCCGATTGAACAGCAGGCAGTAAATTCTATTTCCGAAAAAATATCAAAACCTCTTTTTGAGGTGAATTTGCGTCTGGTTTCTTCAGCAGAAACAAA
Source organism: Candidatus Paceibacterota bacterium (assembly GCA_028697015.1). NCBI lineage: Bacteria > Bacillati > Minisyncoccota > Minisyncoccota bacterium. The sequence goes on along the minus strand of JAQVFW010000019.1, from coordinate 1,686 downwards.
AGAAAAATCGCAAAGCATTATCTCCCAACTCCAATCATCTTTTGAACAATTTAATTCTCCGGATTTAAATAAGATTGTTTTTAAAAGCCCTTCTTCAAAAGCAAAAAAAAGGAAATCATTCTTCTCTTTCTCTTTCCGTCTTATGAGCGGAAAAAAAATGCTTCTTTCTTCAAGCGAAATGGCTGGAATTTTTCATTTTCCTTCATCTTCCATTATGACGCCGCATATTGCGAGAGTTAAAACAAGACAAGCGCCTCCTCCTTCAAATTTACCTGAAGACGGCATTATTCTAGGAAAAAACATTTTTAGAGGAGAAGAGAGGTTGATAAGAATGAAAAAAGAAGACAGAAGACGGCATTTGTATGTTGTAGGTCAGACCGGTACCGGAAAGTCGGCTCTTTTTATGGAAATGGTCCGCCAAGATATGGAAAACGGAGAAGGACTGGCGCTCGTTGATCCTCATGGTGAACTTGCCGAAAAAGTTTTAACATATATTCCAAAAGAAAGAGTTGATGATGTTGTTTATTTCAATCCTTCTGATATGGAAAAGCCGATGGGGTTAAATATGCTTGAGTATGACACTTCTTTTCCGGAGTCTAAAACTTTTGTTGTTAATGAACTGATTGAAATATTTGAAAAGCTCTATAACATGAAAGCTCATGGTTTTGGAGGGCCGATGTTTGAACAGTATATGAGAAATGCTCTCCTTCTTGTTATGGACGATCCAAATTCAGGAAGCACCCTTATAGAAATACCCAGAGTTTTAGCCGATGTCAATTTTAGAAAATACAAACTTTCAAAATGCAAAAACATAGTTGTTAAAAACTTTTGGGAGCTTGAGGCCGAAAAAGCAGGAGGAGAGGCCTCTCTTGCTAATATGGTTCCGTATATAACAAGCAAAATGAACGTTTTTATCGCCAATGATATCATGAGACCGATTATTTCACAGCAAAAATCCTCTTTGAACTTTAGGGAAATAATGGATAAAAAGAAAATTTTAATAATAAATCTTTCAAAAGGAAAATTGGGGGACATTAACAGCTATCTTTTAGGAATGATTATTGTGGGGAAACTTCTTATTGCCGCTTTTGCAAGGGCGGAAATTCCCGAAGAAGAAAGAAATGACTTCTATCTCTATATCGATGAATTTCAAAATATTACCACAAAAACCATGTCTTCAATCTTGGCGGAAGCGAGAAAATACCGTCTCAATATGATATTTGCTCATCAATACATAGCCCAAATTGAAGAAGATATCCAAAAATCCGTTTTTGGAAATGTCGGTTCTATGCTTTCATTCAGAGTCGGGCCAGAAGACGGGAAATTTTTAACATCGGAATTCCAGCCGTCTTTTAACGAAAATGACCTTGCCAATTTTGATAATTACAATGGGGCTTTGCGCCTTCTTATAGGCGGAATGGTTGCAAGGCCGTTCAATTTAGCGACATTTCCCCCAAGAGAAGGAAATGAAGAAATGAAGAAAGTTGCCAAAGAGCTTTCGCGGCTCAAATATGGCAAAAGGAGAGAAATTGTTGAAACCGAACTTGAAGAAAGGTTGAAAGGATTTTAACAAAGTGGTATAAGGTGATAGCAACTTTTGGAGGGGTCGGATAACGGCTATTCCGCCGGTCTTGAAAACCGGTGTCCGTAAGGACTTGTGGGTTCGAATCCCACCCCCTCCGCCAA
>JAQVFW010000018.1 GCA_028697015.1 Candidatus Paceibacterota bacterium | reverse complement strand
AATCTCTTTATGTTGTCATGAAAATGTGATATACTGCAAGAGAAATATGATAGTTTTTGAATAGAAATATAAAATATTATGAAAAAAATTAAAAAAGAGCCGGAAAAAAAAGACCTTAAGGAAGCTCTTGAAGAAATTAAGCAAAAGTTCGGGGAAGGGGCGATTATGAATCTTAAGGAAAAAATGGAAACAAAAGAGAAGGTTGATTCCATTTCTACCGGAGCTGTATCTCTTGACCTTGCTATAGGCGTAAACGGAATGCCGAGAGGAAGGGTAATAGAGATTTTTGGCCCTGAGAGTTCGGGAAAGACGACCTTGTCCTTGCATGTTTTAAAAGAAGCTCAGAGCAAAGGAGGGACAGGAGCTTTTATAGACGTTGAACATGCTCTTGATCCTGATTATGCTAAAAGAATAGGAGTTGATTTTTCCTCTCTTTTAATTTCTCAGCCGGATTCGGGAGAGGAAGCTCTTCAAATTGTTGAGACGCTTGCAAGATCGGGCGAAGTTGACGTAATAGTTATTGATTCTGTTGCCGCTCTTTTGCCAAAACAGGAGATTATAGGGGAGATAGGAGAATTTCAAATAGGACTTCAGGCGCGCCTTATGTCTTCGGCATTAAGAAAGCTGTCCGGGATTATCGCAAAATCAAAAACATCGGTTATATTTTTAAACCAGACAAGAATGAAAATAGGGATTACTTGGGGGAATCCGGAAACAACTCCAGGAGGAATGGCTCTTAAATTTTACGCTTCGGTAAGAATTGATTTAAGAAGAATTGCCCAGATAAAGCAAGGAGAAAATATTATCGGAAGCAAAGTGAAGGCAAAGATAGTCAAGAATAAAGTGGCGGCTCCTTTTAAAGTAACAGAGTTTGATATTTACTATAACGAAGGAATTTCATCTTATGCGGACCTTGTTAATACAGGAGCAAAGTTCGACGTTGTTAAAAAATCGGGTTCTTGGTATGAATACAACGGAGAAAAAATAGGACAGGGAATGGAAGGGGCAAAAAAGTATCTGAAGGAAAATCCCAATATTGCAAAAGCGATTAAAAAAGAGATTATAAAGAAGACGGAAGAAATGTAATTTATTAAAAACAAAAAGGAGGCAGAACCTCCTTTTTTTGTTTGACTATTTTTAAAAATTAAAACTATTTTTCTGTTGCTGAAAGCAGTCCCATATGCCTTGCTCTCTTAACTGATCGGGAAAGCTGTCTTTGGTGAGTCGCGCAAAGATTTGTTTTTTTTCTGGGCCTGATTTTTCCCAAAGCGGAAATAAACCTTTTTAAGGTATCAGTATTTTTATAATCAATTTCTTTTATGTTTCTCTGGCAAAAGTGGCAATTCATATTTTTTATTTTTTAAAATGGAATTTGAGATATGTCTATTTCTTCTTCCTTTTCTTCTTCTATAATTGGAATTTCTTCGTTTTTATCTTGAGTAATTGGATTTGGATTTGACGAAGGAACTCCTGATTTTGGCCCCATTTGGATATTTTCCCCTATTATTTCTGTTCTATATTTTTTTACTCCTGATTGGTCGTCCCAGCTTCTTGTCTGAAGGCGTCCTTCTATAAGAACAAGACTTCCTTTATCAAGGTATTGGGAGGCGATTTCGGCAAGCCGTCTCCAAAGAACTATGTTGTGAAATTCAGTTTGTTCTTGCCGTTCTTTTGTCTGAGGATTATTCCAAACCCTGTTTGTAGCAAGTCCGAAAGAACAGACCGTTTGGCCGGAAGGAGTGGTTCTAAGTTCGGGTTTTCTTGTTAGTCGTCCTACTAAAAAAACTTTGTTTAAATTCATAAAAAGAGGGGTGAAAAAGATGTTCTATGGTATTTGCCCATAAAATACTCTTATTCGCCTATTTTTAATATTTCATCTATTTTTTTATCTATTTCTTTTAACTCCGCCTTTGGGCTGGATTTTTTAAAGATTGCATTCTCCTTTTTTTTGACAATTATGTGCCTTATGATATTTTTTTCTCCTTCTAAAAATTGCTTTAATTTTTCTGTTTTTTCGGGATTAAGAGTAAAAAATAAAGTGGCGAGAAATGCTTCTTTTCTCTCCGAGACAGCAACCCCCATTCTTTTTCTTATCGGTTTTTTTATTTCTTCAATCGTTCCGTCTTCTTTTGTTATAAACTCGCTTATTTTTTGAAAATAACCCTCCCTTTCTTCTTCCGATGTTTCGGGGGCTATTAAAAATGTCAATTCATATCTTTTCATAATTGTTCTTTATGTTATAATAAAAAACGATGTTAGTCAACCCATCTATTTTTAAATCATACGATATAAGGGGTATTTTTGAAGAGGATTTTGATGCTGATTTTGCCTATAAACTAGGGCTGGTTTTTGCTTCTTTTTCAAAAGCAAAAAGCATAGCTGTCGCTTATGACGCCCGCCTTTCTTCCGTTACTCTCTATAAAGCCCTTGTAAAGGGACTAATAAAAAAAGGAGTAAATGTTTATTCGCTAAAACTTGCCCCTACGGAATGCCTTTATTTTGCAGTTGGCAATTACAAATATGACGCTGGAATAATGATTACGGCAAGCCATAATCCGAAAGAATATAACGGCTTTAAGATGATTCTTAATAAAGATAATGATATTTCAATTGTCAGAGGTAGCGATATTTCAGAGTTTTTCAAACAGGAAATGCCATTTGAAGAAAATGAAGAAGGAAAAATTGAAGAAATTGAATTTGAAGAAGATTTTTTAAGCCATATTTTTTCTTTTATTGAGCCAAAAAAAATAAAGCCGCTAAAAGTTGTAATTGACATTGGCAATGGGGCAATGGGAGATATTATTTCCAAAGTTTCAAAAAGAATTCCTATTTCTTTGATTCCGATGAACTTTGAACCAAACGGAAATTTTCCTTCAAGAAGTCCGAATCCTCTTTTTGAGGGTGCTAATAAAAAAATAAAAGAAAAGATAAAAGAGGAAAAGGCAAATGTCGGTTTTATGTTTGACGGGGACGGGGACAGGATTTTTATGCTTGACGAAAAAGGCAATTTTATAAGTGCCGACGTTTCGCTTCTTCTTCTTGCAAAGTTTCTTCTTGAAAAAGAGCCCGGTTTTGCTGTTTCATACAATCTTATTTGCTCAAAAGCCGTTCCCGAGCTTATTTCAAAATGGAAAGGGATTCCAATAAGAACGGCTGTCGGTTTTATTAATGTCAGAGAAGGGATATTAAAAGAAAGGGGAATAATGGGAGGAGAGCTTTCGGGGCATTATTGCTTTAGGGATAATTTTTATCTTGATTCAGGGGTAATGGCTTATTTAATCCTTCTTTCTCTTTGCTCTGAAAAAAATATGCCTGTTTCAGAAATTGTAAAAGAATTTACTCTCTATGCCAAATCATCGGAAATTAACTTCAAGGTCCAAAACAAAGAAGAGATTTTAGAGAAAATAAAGGAGAGGTATTTTGACGGAAAGCAGGATTATCTTGACGGAGTAACTGTTGAATATGACTCTTTTTGGTTTAATGTGAGAGCTTCTCAAACCGAGCCTCTTTTGCGCCTTACAATAGAGGCCGATTCAGAGGAACTTTTAGAAGAAAAGAAAAAAGAGCTAGTTTCTTTTATAAGCGAAAATAGCAAATAGAGTATTTAAAAAACGCCCATTGATAAAGGGGCGTTTTTTAAAATATGTGAATATGTTTCTATTTTACTTTCTCAAGAACTTTCTTGAAAATTTCAGGATTATTTTGGGCAATATCGGCAAGTACTTTTCTGTCCAGTTCTATTTTATTCTCTTTTAAAGCGTGGATAAATTTACTGTAAGAAAGGTCGTTTTTTTTGCAAGCGGCGTTAATCTTTATCTGCCAAAGAGATCTCATGTCCCTTTTTTTATTCCTTCTATCTCTGTATGAATAGACAAAAGCGTGCAGAAGGGCTTCTTTGGCTTGCTTAAATTTTGATTTTCTTCCCCACTTAAAACCCTTAGTGTGCTTTAAGGTATTCTTTCTTCTTTTGTTTGCTGTTTTTCCCCTTTTTACTCTTGCCATTTTAGTATTTTATTATTTTTTTAATTTTTTTTGCTTCGGGAACGGAAACAGTAACCCATTTTCTTTTTTTTCTGATTGCTTTCCCTGTTTTTTTAGCTCTGTTGTGATCTTGTCCGGCAGCTCTTCTTAAGACCTTTCCAGTGCCTGTTATTTTAAACCTTTTTGATATTGATTTTCTAGTTTTTGGCTTCATTTTTTTTTGGTTCTGAAGAGATAACAGAAGTAATTCCTCTTGGCTCTATTTTAATCTCTCTTTCTATTTTTATTGGCGTTAATTCTTTTAAAATTTCAATAAATTTTCCGGCTTTTTCTTTGGCAAAGTCAGTTAGTCCTTTTTGTCTTCCTTTAAGCCTCATTTCTATTCGTATCTTATCTCCTTTCTCTAGGAATTTTTTTGCGGCATTGGCTCTTATTCTTAAATCATGGTCGGATATTCCAAAGCTCAGCCTTATTCCCTTAATTTCGCTAGTTTTTGCTTTTGCAGATTTTTCTTTCTTTTTTTGCTCGTAAAGATATTTTCCGTAATCGGTTATTTTACAAACGGGCGGAAGGACTTTGTCTGTAACTTGAATAAGGTCAAGATTGCTTTCTCTTGCTATTTTTATGGCTTCTCCAAGAGCCATTACTCCAAGCTGGGTCCCGTCTTCTTTTATGACTCTGACTTCTTTTGCCCTTATTTGATGGTTTATTGGTGTTTTTTGAATACTCAAGTTTTTATTCACTTAATTGGTGGAGACGGAGGGATTGAACCCTCGTCCAAAAATTTTACTTAAACAGCACTACAGCTTGTTTTGTTTTTTGTTTTGGGGTGCAAAGATAGAAACAAACAAAATTCTTTAGCCCCTATCCTCTTTTTGCTTTTGACGGCTCCAAAGAGGAGAAAAGCCGTCTCATCCCGATTATATGACACCCTTTTTCCGCTTATCGGAAGTCATCGGAAAGGATGGCGCTAGGCGTATGCTAGCGCGGGTTGTTTTTGAAATAAGTTAGCACTTATTATTTTTTAAGGTTTTTTACTAGTCCTTAATTCTAGGCTGCGCTATTTAAGATAAGAATCTTTGTCAAAACGTTCGTCCCCTTTACCTTTTCAGTTTTTTCCCTATTTCTCTCTCTATATCTCTTTTTTTGATGGACTCTCTCTTATCTTTCTTTTTTTTCCCTTTTGCCACTCCGAACTGGAGCTTTATCAGGGCGCCCTTAGTATAAACCTTTAAAGGCACTAAAGTCAAGCCCTTTTCTTTCGTTTTTCCTATAAGCTGATTGATTTCTTTCTTGTTCAAAAGCAGTTTTCTTTCTCTTTTTGGGTTATAATTTAAAAGAGCGTTTTCCGGCTGATAAGGGGGAATATCGGCCGAAAGAAGGAAGGCCTCTTTATTTCTTAAGACAACATAAGAACCGAGAAGGTTAATTCTTCCTCCTCTTATTGATTTAACTTCTCTTCCGGTTAAAACCATTCCTGCTTCAAAGGTTTCAAGAATAGAATAATTAAACCTAGCTTTTCTATTTTCTGAGAATATTTTCATTATTCTTATACTAACAGGGAACATGGGCCTTGACAAGATTTTATCATTTGCTATACTGACGGTAGCTCATTTAGAAGTATATACATCCCACCCCAAAAAGGCCTTCATCATGAAGGCCTCTCATCTTTTTAGATTAAATCGCTTTTTGGCGGTTTTTATTTTGCCAATTTCCTTCTTTTTTGATATTATAACAGCATAAAAGACGTAAAAAATGAGAATTCTTGTAAAAGCAAAACCAAATTCAAAAGAAGAAAAAATTGAGAAAATTGAGAACTCCACTTTTCTTATAGCGGTAAAGGAACCGCCTCTGCAGGGAAAAGCAAACAGGGCGATAATTAAAAAACTGTCTGAATATTTTAATATTCCTGTCTCAAATGTTGTTCTTCTTTCCGGTTTTTCTTCAAAAATCAAAGTTTTTGAAATTAAAAACTTGGAATCTGATGGAAATTAAACGCTTAGTTGTAGGAGAGCTTTTTACCAACTGCTATCTTCTTTATTCAAAAGGAGAGCTTCTTGTGATAGACCCTGGAGGAGAGCCGGAAAGGATATTGGAGGAGATAAAAAAATATAAGGTGTTTGTAAAATATATTGTTAATACCCATAAGCATTTTGACCATATTTTAGGGAATGAAAAGATAAAAAGAGAAACAACAGCAAAAGTTTTGGAAAATCTGAAAGAAGGAGATGAAATAAAAATAGGAGAAGTTGTTTTAAAAATTATTGAAACCCCCGGCCATGCCAAAGAGAGTATTTGCCTTATTGGAAATAATTTTATTTTTACAGGCGATACTTTGTTTAAAGACGGCGTTGGAAGAGTTGATCTTCCCGGAGGATCGGAAAAAGAATTGGAATATTCTCTTGAGAGATTATTTAAGATGATAAAAAAGGGAATGGAAATATATCCCGGACACGGAGAATCTTTTAAAAGAAATAATTGATTTCTTTTCAGTTCTTTGTTAGAATTATGGCGGAAATAAAAAATATGGATGATGATTTTTCAAAAAAAGAAGAGGAAATACTAAAATTTTGGGAAGAAAACAAAGTTTTTGACAAAA
>JAQVFW010000017.1 GCA_028697015.1 Candidatus Paceibacterota bacterium | reverse complement strand
AAAGGAGTAAGAGCCACCTGAAAAGCAATGCTTCTTATGGTTTTTTGAGCAGAAATATCTCCAATATTCCAGATAATTTCTCGGCTTTGGCTGTCAAAAGTAAAATTTATAGTTTCCTCTTCAGGAAATATCTTTCCGGTCAAAGAAATATTCTCCGGCAAGAAAGCTTTTACTTTAGCGTCCCTAACATTATTATACCAATTTTCGGCCTGCCAGGTTATCGTATATGTGGTTTTCTCTCCTACTTTTGGAGGAACAGGTCCTGTATTTCCAAAAACATCATCTCTATAATAACCTTTTTGAGAGACAGAAAGGCGAGTATTTATCTTTGTTATGAATTCTTCCGAAATTCTAGCGACAGAAACATGATTTTTCAAAGAAAAATTTTCAGAAAGTCCGGGATCAATATTATTTCTAACTCTTACCCAAAACTCCACTTTTCCTTCTTCTCCTTCATTAAGAAAACGCAAAGACGGAACATCGCGCCAATCCCAAATTATCGTTTTATCACTGCTATTGTATTGCCCATATTCAGCCCTGACGCTTTCAAAGTCAAAAAAATCTCCATTAAGGCGCGATACTAAAAACAAATCTGAAAATGGCTCTCCCCCTATATTTCTAAAAAAAATCTCATAACGAAGCAAATCTCCCGGGTTTGCAGCATATCTGTCGCTATTGTTAATTCTTTGGAATATATGTAAAGACGGCCTTGTTATTTCCACCCCTTTTGACGTTTTCTTCAAAATAATATAGTTGTTATCCTGCTGTATTCCAAGCTCGGCATAAAAAACCCTCTGGTCTCTTACTTCTCCGCCAAGTTCTCCCTTTATTTCTATTCTTCCTCCCTCTGAGCGGTTAAGTAAAGAAATATGCCACTCATTATCATCAAAAGGCAAAGGAGAACTTTCAGTAAACCTGAATCCGGATGGATAATTTACCTTAAAGACAAGATCCATTAATGGATAATTAAGATTGGAGAAATAATTAAGCGAAGCCCTTACTTCTCTTCCTGCTTCAACTCTTGAAGGAAGATCAATATCAAAAGTTACTGGAATTTGTTTTATAACGCTCGCAAAACTTGTCGAAGATTCGTATCTCGGCTTTAAGTTTTTCGGCCGATAACTGAGCAATGCTTTTGCTGTTTTAACTTCTCCTTCTCCTCCGACTATTCTTCCCTTGAAAGAAATTGTTCTTTCTTCTCCGGGATATATATCGCTTAATTCATCTTTGCCAATATCAATTCTTCTTTCCTTGCCATCTTCTAAAATAGTATATTCCGGGAATTCGAAAATAAGGCGAGGTTCTTCCAAACGTATGTTTCCATTATTCTTGTATTTAACCGTATATTCAACTTCTTCAAAAAGATCAACCTCTTTTGGAGCTATTATTTCAATCTTTAAAATTTCTCTTGAATAAATATTTTTCTGCCAATACCATGCGCCCGCTAAAGCCAAAAATATAAAAACAACTATGAGGGCAAGTAAGATTTTTCTAAGCATATTTTTAAACGATTTATTTTTCTTCTCTAAGAGAAAAAATGATTTTTAATAAGTTATTTACCTTTATTCTACATATTTTCAGAAAAAACGCCAGAACTTTTTTCTGATATGTTCAAAAGAGGAGAAATAGCAATATTTTCCGTTTTTATCATTGCTATCTCCTTTGCTTTTTTTTCTAAAAAAAACCTTAAAAGTTTTACTGTTTGAGGCAAAATAACAATTGAATTTTTGGAGCATTTTTTATCAACGAGCCCTTTTCCCGGAAGAAAAAAGGATTCCTCTTGATTAATCTTTCTTTGACATAAACAGCATTTTTCAAGCTCCGGCTTATATCCTAAAAGAGAAGCAAGATTAAAAAAGAAATAATAGGGAAGCAGAATATAATTTTTTGCGTTTTCGTTTTCAATAAGCGTTTCTTCCAAAAGATTCCAAACGCCTTTGTCTTTTTCTTCTTCTTTTATTAAGTTGTTTATATCCTCCCTTATTTTTTCAGACGACCTGAATCTTTCAATTTCTTTTTTTGATTTTGAAAAACTCAGAAGAACGGCAGTATCAACAAGCGTTCTTCTTTTGCTTGTCTCTATAAATTCTATATGAAGAAGGCCCAAATTTTCAACATTTTCTTTGAGCTTTGAGTTAATTTTTCTTATCCCTTTGGCAAAAACGCTTATTTTCCCAAAATCTTCGGTATAGAAAGTTATAACCCTGTTTGCTTCTCCTTTGTTTTTCCTGTTCAAAACAAATGCTCTTGTTTTTTGCCTTAAGGTCATACCTTCTTTATCCCGATAAAGTAGGATCTGCCGTCTATCTTTATTTCCGCTTTTTTATCTTCTTTTATTTCTTGCACTATTTTTAACTCTCTTGCTTTTGTTTCCTTCTTGAATTTCTCCTTATTTGAAATATCAAGAGAAGAAGAAACGTCAATTTCATCTTTAGGAGTAAAGCCATGCTTTTTTCTTAAAAGATTTACGTTTCTTATAAGTTCCCTGTCTATTCCTTCTTTTTTTAATTCTTCTGTTATTTCCAAGGAAAGCTTTACCTCTTCGTCCATGTCTTCAAAAAGAACTTCTTTTACGTTAACTTCTTCTTTTATTAAATTTACAAGTTCTTTTTCATCTATCTTTTTATTTTTTATCTTAAGAAAACCCAATGGCTGCCTTACTTTTATCTTGGCATCTGCCCTCAAAGAAAGAGCAATCCCAACTACTTTTCTTACATAATCCATTTTTTCTTCAAGCTCAAGATCTATCTCCTTTTGCTCATAAAAGGGCCATCTTAACAAATGCACTGAAATGGGCATATCTTTCGCTTTAATTTGAGAATAGATATTTTCCGCAAGAAAAGGGGCAATTGGTGAAATAAGCTTTGTTAAATTAAGAAGAATATAGAAAAGGGTTTCTCTTCCTTCCTTTTCTTCTTGAATCCTTTTTCTTGATCTTCTTACATACCAAAGCGAAAGGTCGTTTATAAAGAAATTCTCTATAGAAAGAGTTGCCGTCATTGCGTCATATTTGTCAAAGCTCTCTTGCGTCTTTTTCAAAAGGTTTTGAAATCTGGAGATAATCCATTTATCAAGGATATTTTTAGAAGAAGGAAAATACGTTTCAAAATAACTTTCAAAGTCCTTTTTATCCGCATATGTAGTAAAAAAAGAAAGAACATTAAGAAGAGTCAGAAGCTTTCTCTTTATTTCTTCTGCATAAACAAATCCGAACTTTAGATTATTTGCCGGATTCTGCCTTGCATACATCCACCTCATCGGGTCAGCTCCTATTTTCTCTATTGCTTCATTTAGCCAAATAGCATTCCCTTTTGATTTATGCATTTCTTCTCCCTTTTCGTCTTTAACAAGAGCAAATCCGAAAATAGTTCTTACCGGCTGTTTATCTTCAAGAACAACGCTCATTACGATTATAGAATAAAACCAATTTTTAAACTGACCAGGGAAAGATTCGCAAACAAGATCTGCGGGAAACCATTTTTCCCATTCGCTTTTATCTTTGAAATACCCCATTGTGGAAAAAGGAACAATTCCGGCATCAAGCCAAGGATTGCCAACGTCAATAATTCTCGACATTCTTCCTTTGCAAGATTTGCACTCAAGCTTAATATTATCAACAAAAGGCCTGTGAGGAGTTTTCCCTTCAAATTGGTCCCAATTCTCAATCGCCCTTTCTTTAAGTTCTTCTTTGGAACCGATAACTTCAAATTCCTTGCACTTCTCGCATTCAAATATAGGAAGAGCAAGACCCCAATATCTTTTTTTTGAAATAAGCCAGTCCTTCATGTTCATAAGCCAATCAACTTCCCTTTCAAGTCCAAAGGACGGAATCCAGTTTATCTTCTTTGCCGCTTCAATTAAAGAACCCCTGATTTTATCCATTGATATATACCATTCATCAACAAGGCGGAAAATGAGTTCGGACTTGCATCTCCAGCAAACAGGATACCTGTGTTTATAATCCTCTATTTTATAAATAAAGTTTTTCTTTTCTAAATTTTCAAAAACCGATTCATTCGCTTCTGTAGCCAATTTCCCTTCAAGAAAACCAAAACCTTCTTTATATCTGCTTTCATCATTTAACGGATTTACAACAGAAAGATTAAGTTCTTTGCCTAAGGCATAATCCTCTTCTCCACAACCGGTAGCAATATGAACTATTCCCGTTCCTTCGTCTTCCGTTACTTCTTTCCATAATACAATTCTATGGTCGTCTTCTTTTAATTCTACTCCAGAGAGCTCGTCAAAAATTCCTTTATATCTCTGACCTTCAATTTCCTTCCCCTTGAATTCTCTTATTGTTTTTCCTTCAACAAGAGATATTTTGCTTTTGGCAAGAATAAACGTTTCTTTTTCTTTTTCAATTTCAACATAATCAATATCCGGATTTACCGCCAAAGAAACATTGGCCGGCAAAGTCCAAGGAGTAGTTGTCCAAACAAGGAAAAAAACATTTTCTTTATTTAAAAGAGGTATTTTCAAAAATACAGATTTATGGGTTATTTCCTTGTATTCCTCAACTGAAATCTCATGCTGAGAGATAGCGGTTCCGCAATTATGAACAACAAACCCATTTGCAATAAAACTATGCAAGGGATTTACACTAAAATCAAAAACATTTCTTTTACCATGTTTTTTAATCTCTTCAACCGTTTCCCAAATAAATTGGTTTTTGTGATTATCTGTCGCTTTTTTAAACCACTTATTAAAATCTGGAAAATTATTTACTTTAATATTACATAATTTTGTTTGCAATATTTCCTCCACTTTTCTTTTTGATAAAAACAGTTTTTTTGAAATTTCTTTATCGACCATTCCTTTCCTTTTTAATTTGAAAACTTTTTTATACTCCTCAATTTTTTTCTTTTTTAGTTTATCTCTTATCTCTAAATATTCCTGCGCATATCTTGCCATTTCTTCTCTTTCTTTTGAATAACGATATCCTATAAATTTACAAAAATTAAGTAAATTATCAAAAGATTGCGAGAATACAGCATCAAATCTTACCGATTTACTATTGTTACTTCTAATTATAGCGTCTCTACATCTTATATTTTGTATTTTAACATTAAATTCTTTAAGAAGATTTGAAATTCCATTTATAAAATTATGTCCACTTTTAGATAATTTTTCATTTTTATAAAGAGAAAAGACCAATGCATCAAATTTACCCCTGTTGATCTTTATTTTAGTTAATTCACTTCCAAAATAAGCCGCTAAAAACTCTCTCTTAATATGTTTTGGCGCTTTTAAAAGCCACTTTGGAACATTATAATCATACTCACTCTTTTTTCCTATTGGGGCGCCTAATGTTAATAGTAAAACAGCCAAGCTTGTAGAATGAACTCTAAATTCAGTGCTATATCCCCGTATGATTCTATCTTTTAATTTTGAAGTGACCAACCTTTTGCAAGTAGATGTATAATTAAATCCTAATTTATCTAAATCTTTTTTTATTTCATTTAAATCTTCTTCATTTCCAGTAAATCCAACACTAAAATTTTTTCTTTTTCCGGAACCTAGAACTAAAAAACCATCTCCAAAAATATGACCCAATAATCTTGCAATAATTGGTAATTTTTCATTTTTTGTCGTAAGAAATAAAAGATTTTTATTTCTTAATTCTCTAATAACATACTCTAATGTGCAATTTTTATTTTTAATATTACCTGCATAACAAATAGCATTAAAAGAAGTATTTACTCTTTGCTTTAATAATATCTCGTTTTGAACTTGCCTTATTGTATAATTTTGGGCTCTGAGAGATTGAATTTTTTCATCTAAGTTCCATTTGTCAAGCGTAATTAAATCACGATAATTGGAAATTTTATCGCTAATTATTTTTTTTCCCCTTTTTAATTCAAGCTCTGTCACAATATTTTTTAAAACTTTCTCGTCAAGAATTTTTTGTTCTTTTACAGAGTTATCTTCGATAACTTCAGAATGAGGATAAACTGCGATCTTTTCATTTGCATTAATTTCAGAAAGAACTACCCAACCCTTTCCCTTAACCCAAAATGGATGATCTGCTGTTGCCAATATTGATCGTCCAGTTTCAAGTGTAGTTAATTTAAATACCAACTCTTTAGGATTAGAAATATATTCGACAATTGGCGCCGCAGTTATTTCATTTTTTTTATCTGCAAAACCAACGACTTTATTTTCTTTCCAAGAATTACTTAATTCTTTTATATTTTTAGATATTCCATTATCTAATAATATCTTTGAATCTCCATCTAAGCATCTCGGACACCAAGGGACAACATCTTTTCCTTTATAAAGGAGGCCTTTTTGATGGCATTTTTTAAGAAAACCCCATATAGCGTAATTGTTCTCTTCTGACATCGTATAGTAAGAATTTTCCCAATCCATAAACTGCCCCAACCGTATTGATTGCTTTGTCTGTATTTCAGAGTATTTTTTAACCCTCTCTTTGCATTTTTGGACAAAATTGTCTATGCCTAATGCTTCAATATCTTTTTTATTTTTAAACCCAAGTTCTTTTTCAACTTCAACTTCAACCCATAATCCCTGGCAGTCAAAACCGTTTTGAAATCTCTGTTCAAATCCCCTTAGGGCTTTGTATCTTTGAAAAAGATCTTTATACGTCCTTCCCCAAGCGTGGTGAACGCCCATTGGATTGTTGGCCGTAATCGGACCATCTAAAAAAGACCATTTTTCATTGCCTTTATTTTTTTCCCTTATTTTGTCAAAAACTTTGTTTTCTTCCCAAAATTTTAGTATTTCCTCTTCTTTTTTTGAAAAATCATCATCCATATTTTTTATTTCCGCCATAATTCTAACAAAGAACTGAAAAGAAATCAATTATTT
>JAQVFW010000016.1 GCA_028697015.1 Candidatus Paceibacterota bacterium | reverse complement strand
AATAAAAAGATAAGTGAGGAAAGATTAGATGCTTCTCCGGAAGCCAGAAAATGTCTTGATTGCACAAAATAATTCTTTTATAAAAAAGAGGCGGGATATACCGTCTCTTTTTATTTAAAAAGAGTGCTGTAATTATACACTTCGCGCGAACCTTTTTTGAGCGGGAAACCGACCCCGACAATGGAAGCCGCCCCGCCGCCGCTCGCTGACGCTCGCCGCCCAGCAAAAAAGTTTTCTCTGCATTTTTTAATTTGCGCGCGCCCGATTTTTTCTTCTAAAAGGAAAAGAAAACTTTTTTGCTGGGTTCTGCTCTGAACGAGCAGGGCGGCGGGACTGGCCTCTATTTTTTGAAAGGGAATGGCGGAATTCCCCCCACACCCCCCCCTTCCGCCATTCCCTTTCGGGGACGGACGGGATTTTTGGCGGCGACAGGATGTGAATTTTCTTTGCCCTAAAATTCACAAAGTAGTATAATTAGATTACCATTTTATGCTCACTGTATCAACCTCTATACAACGCCAGTTCAAAACACTACAACCTCGCGAGGAGTGGTCTTTTCGTGATGCCGGACGGTCGCAAACAACCGCTTTCACTCACGATTATCATCGCTATCCGGCAAAGTTCATTCCGCAAATTGTCCGAAAATTGATTGAGGATTACGCGCCAAGCGGTACACAAGTTGTTTGCGATCCGTTCGGGGGGTGCGGTACAACTTTGGTTGAAGCAAAGATGTTGGGACACAAGAGCGTTGGTTTTGATATAAATCCGGTTGCCAAACTTATCACGCAAACAAAGACCACTCCTATCAAACCGCGAACGCTCACAAATCACAGAGCGAAATTTTTGACAAATTACGAAAACGCGCCACAAGTATCCTTCAATCACCATACGCGAATTTCATATTGGTTTGATGAACCAACGATTGCCGAATTAGACAAAATTTATCTCGTAATCAAGAAAATCAAAAATCATAATGTTCGCCGTTTTTTTCTCTGTGCCTTTTCGCACAATCTCAAAAATTGTTCGCGCTGGTTGATGAAAAGTATCAAACCAACGATTGATAAGGATAAGGTTGTGCCGAACCCAAAGGAGTCATTTTTGCGACACTTAGATTCAATGATAAAAAAGAATGAGCGATTTTATACTACACTTGCTCAATCCGGATATACAAATGTCGCCGCAAAAATGTATCGGCGAGATTCAACAAAGAAATTCCCGATTGATGAGGAAACTATTGACCTCATTATCACTTCGCCGCCTTATGTAACTTCATATGAGTACGCCGACCTGCACCAACTCTCACTCCTTTGGTTCGGCGACGACCCAAAACATTTTAAGAAATGGCACCACTTTAGTAATGGATTTTTAGATTTTCGCAGAAACTTTATCGGTACAAGTTCGAAAGCCGAAAAAAACGGCGACTTTAACAGCTTGATTGCGAAAAAAATTGTTGATGACTTAATACAAGTTGAACGGCCGCTTGCTATTGATGTTGCGAATTACTTTTTGGATATGAAAAAAGTTTTTGCTGAAATGTACCGCGTACTCAAAACCGGAGGCAAGGCGTGTATCATTATTGGGAATACAAGTTTGCGAGGCGTAGAGATTTTGAACGCACAGGTTGCCGCCGAGCAAATGCAAGCGGCCGGTTTCAACAAACTTGATTTCATCAAACGCGAAATTCCTAACAAAATGATTACGCCGTGGCGTGATATAGAAAGCGGAAAGTTTACAGGGATGAGCAACCCGTCAAAAACACGCGCTTACGAGTTTGAATATGTCGTGGTAATGGAGAAGATTTAATCTTCCTCTATTTGTTCTGATATTCGTGTCGTGAAAGCGAGATCCAAAAGGAATTTACTAATTGCACGCATTGAGGCCGGTATCGCCCAATCTCGTTTCTCGGCTTCGTCTTTCATGTCAAAAAACATAGCTACGGAATAAAGATAGACGCTTGCTAAATATCGTTTCTGTACAGCCGTCATCATGTCTCCGGAAGAATAGCGGGGGTTTCTTTTTGGGAATTCCGTCAACACATCCGGCTCCTTGTTGATGTACACTGTTATACCTTCCTGGTCTTCTTCTACTTTAACGATATCTTGACCTGTCCAGTCAAAATTTCCCCAATCCTCTTTCGGTACGGGTTTTAATTCCGGAAGTTTTAAGGCGAGTTTCGTTGGCGGTTTATGGGGTCCTGACGGATTTGTTTTTGGTTCTTCATGCTTTCCAATAATTATTTTCAATTCAGCTTTCAATGGTTCTTGGTTGGGGCGCGTCAATTCAAACGTGATAGTGTCGGTATCGCCCGGCTTTGCGTCTTTTACCGGCTCAATTCTCACAGGCAAAAAGCCATTTTTAAGCGAGTAGTGGTTTATTTGAACTAATTTTGAAGCGGTCCAACGAAACTCGCCCTTGTCTTTTGACCGCGTGAGATAATCATTCGTTGCGTCTGTTTTTATTCTCAAACATGCGTAGCGGTTGCATGGTATTTCCTTTTCTTTATCACCTAAATCAAAAATAGTTGGAATATACTCGCCGTGATATTCCTTTTTCGGTCCCTCCGGCTTTTCGGTTGGGACCTCCTCTCCCGCATTGAGAAGCGAAGCCAAAAATGGATTGTCTTTTACCAATCGCCCGATGTATCGCGAAAGGTCTTTATCCTCTGGTTGCGCGTTCCGCAATTTTCTTTCTTTGTATTCGCGATTGAGTTCCTTTAGTGTTTCGTCCCCCTTGATTGAATCCGTCAAACGCTTATGAAATTCATCGTATTCTGGTATATCAATCATTCCGCTTCGCGCCGTATGGAATATTTTATTTGCTTGGTAGCCCGCGTTTGATAAATCAACGTGAATAATCATGTATGGCGCAAGGTCTGGCAAAAGACAGTTCGTTTTCAAGAAATTAACCGATTCTGTATGTTGCGCTTGCCCGTTTACCGTCAGGAATATCTTTTCTTGTTGATTCTTGTACGATTGCCCCGCATCGCCTTCATCGTTAAGAATTGCAATTTCAATATTTCGCAAGCCAAAAACCCCAAGTTCCGCCTTGAGGGGAAGAACTGTACGAATAACTTTTTTATCATCAAATTGCTTCTTAAGAAGCCGCCAAAGTCCGTAAATTCTTGTAACTTTATTTTTCTCCGACCAACCGCGCAATTGGGTTCGGACTTCGTTGATTTGAATAGGAAGTGGCATTGAGAAATATCTCTTATTGATTTCTCGTGCCAATTCTCTATCCCTCTGTCCAGTGATAAAAAAGTTGGGATTTTTTAGAGAATAACTGAAGAGACGAACAAAACTTCCGCCCTCCAAAGCTTCTTTGTCCGGCAAAATTTTTAGTGGTTCGTATGGAAAGGAGGGAACCGATCCGTCAATAGTGCAATACTCAAACCATTCTGCCTTATAGCCCGGTTTCCAATTTTCACGAACTAGAGTAAATCCCCACAGGTCCTCCTCACCATTCTTAATGTTTGGAGCGCGTCGAGATAGAACAAGTTGATAGCCATTCCCACAGAATTTCAAAGCCGCAGACCCTCCTTGATTGTAAACACCGTGGGCAAACTGGATTTTTATTTTATTTCCTTTATTGATTGAAAGAAAAGTGTCCGGGAAGTCTTTCGGATGTTGCCCTTCGCCAAAATCAATAACAGAGATAGTGGGTTTTTCAGCGGTGCCTTCACCGATAATCCGGACTGTTTTTGAGGCAACCTCGCGCACCTCTTTGTCCGACAGATTAAATTTTGCCACATCGTCGCTGAAAAACTTTTTTATCGCCTCATACTGGCTTTGCGGTGCGGAAGAAGAAGTTGGATCAATTCCTGCGTCCCAACACAACTTAGTAACAAACGCGTCTATGCCATTAGTAATTTTCTCAACTAGCGCCCCGACAGGATCAGGCGATTGTCCTTTTATTGTTCCACCATTAAATGGATTATCACCATAAGCTCGCCACTGGCAACTTTTGAAAAATGGATGAGTAGTAACCAAGTTAGTTACTTCCTCTTGTGTAGTAGCTTCAACGAGTTTCAAAAGGACTTCTTTATTTTGCTTTTGTTGTGTTGTCATAAGTTTATAGTTTGAAGTCCTTTTTCTTAGGATAATGAAATTTGGCTTTCGCCTCTTTTACTTTTCGCTCGACTTCCGAAAAGATTTTCTCCACATCTTGCTCGTCGTATTTGTAAATTTGGCGATTAGCGCAGTTACTCAAAACTTTTAGCCGCTTCAAGACGGCGTTTGTCCGGAGAGTAGCAAGCCGTTTGAAGCGGTCTCGCGGGTGTTCGTTTTTTTGGTCTTGTTTATCCATAGGTTTTACGCTATTATAATATATGTGTTATCCTTACACAAGTGTTATCCATTTGTAAAGAGCGTAGCATATGTTAAAATTTAATGCAAGGGAGTTCCCTAACCTCGCTCGCGCACTGGGAGGGTGGGGCAAGAGCGAGAATCCTGTCGCCGCCAAAAATCCCGTCCGTCCCCGAAAGGGAATGGCGGAAGGGGGGGGTGTGGGGGGAATTCCGCCATTCCCTTTCAAAAAATAGAGGCCAGTCCCGCCGCCCTGCTCGTTCAGAGCAGAACCCAGCAAAAAAGTTTTCTTTTCCTTTTAGAAGAAAAAATCGGGCGCGCGCAAATTAAAAAATGCAGAGAAAACTTTTTTGCTGGGCGGCGAGCGTCAGCGAGCGGCGGCGGGGCGGCTTCCATTGTCGGGGTCGGTTTCCCGCTCAAAAAAGGTTCGCGCGAAGTGTATAATTACAGCACCAAAACTAACTTTGTCGGAATTGATTGCTCCGCTCGCCGCGCGCGAGGCGCGCGGCTCGCTTCGCAAAGCAAAATCCGCCTTTGTTTTCGCCGTAAAATCCCAGAGTTTGCCCCAATAACAATGTGAAAGAGCTCAAACCAAAATCTCAATGCGTTCTCTACGCTCGAAAGAGCACAGAGGAGGATGACCAACAGATAATGTCCATTGAGGCACAGCTTTTTGAATTGCGAGAATTTGCGGAGCGAGAACGTATTGAGATTATCCGTGAGTTCACGGAAGCGAAAAGCGCAAAGAAGCCCGGGCGAGACGAATTTGCCAAAATGCTTTCTATGATTGAAACGAGTAAAAAGCCGCTTGGTATTTTGGCATGGCACCCGGATCGTCTCGCCCGCAATAGCGTGGATGGTGGAAGAATAATCTATCTTGTTGACACCGGAGCTATTGCTTCTTTGCGCTTTCCGCAGTTTTGGTTTGAGCCAACTCCGCAAGGGAAATTCATGTTGCAAGTGGCGTTCGGGCAGAGCAAGTATTTCTCGGACAACTTGGTTGAAAATGTGAAGCGAGGCATCCGCCAAAAACTCCGCCGTGGCGAATGGCTGACGCTCGCTCCTTTGGGATATGTGAACAACTACAAAACGAGGAACATTGATCCGCACCCGACATATTCCAAAGTTATCAAGCGAGCGTTTGAGGAGTACGCCACTGGAAAATACACCCTCGGTGGTTTAGCGGAGTTTTTGGCGGAGCATGGTATTGTCCAAAAGAAAGGAACGCCAATTGCAAAAGTTTCCGTCGTGAAAATGCTCACGAATAGAGCGTATTTGGGATTTGTAAAATTTCATGGTGAGTATCACGACGGAAACTTTGAGCCGATTCTTTCCCCGACACTGTTTGAAGCAGTGCAAAAAGTACTTAAATCAAAACAAAGACCGCGCAAACAAAAGGAAAAGTACGATTTTCCATTTACGCAGTTTGCGCGGTGCGGCGAGTGCGGCAATATGATTACGGCGCAATACGCCACTAACCGCTTTGGCACTCGCTACACTTACTATCGGTGCACCAAGAAAAGCGGAAAGTGTAGCCAGCCGTATCTTGCCGCCGATGCACTCGCCGCCCAAGCGCAAACCCTGCTTCAATCAGTGTCGCTTCCTCTCGCGGAAATTGAGTATATGGAAAAACAGATTGACGAATGGGAACACGAGACAATTTCCGCGAGAGGGGAAGTTGCCCAAAATCTCAAAGCAAAATTAAAAGAGGCGCAGGAAAAGCTAGACCGGCTCGTGTCGCTCTATCTCGACGGCGATATTGAACGCGACTTGTATCTCACCAAGAAAGACGCACTCCTGCGCCAAAAAGCGAAGCTGGAGGAAAGTTTGGGAGATTTTGGGCAACAGGGAAAGAATCGGCTCGAACCCTTGCGGAGTTTCGTTTTGTCCTTGAAAGAGGCGGAAAAAGTGGCGCAAACAAAAAATTACGCCGAATGGCGCAACTTTTTCCGTTCTCTCGGCTCTAACCCTGAAATCAAGGACAAAACGCTTTCAATCAATTGGGGCGAACTCTGGGATTTTACGGCGAAAACAAAAGCGGATTTTGCTTTGCGAAGCGAGCCGCGCGCCTCGCGCGCGGCGAGCGGAGCAATCAATTCCGACAAAGTTAGTTTTGGTGCGCCCGGTAGGACTCGAACCCACAACCTACGGTTCCGAAGACCGTCGCTCTGTCCAATTGAGCTACGGGCGCTTCCTTTTTGGAATTCTAACACAGAATTGAAGAAAATCAATTTATAATATACAATTAAGCTGATATGAAAATTGGGAAAGAAATAGAAAAAATTATAAAAACGCTTGAAGAAAAAGGATTTGAAGCATGTCTTGTAGGAGGTTGCGTGAGAGATTTTTTAATGGGCAAAAAACCAAAGGATTGGGATATCGCCACAAATGCTCTTCCTGAAGAAATTCTTAAGCTATTTAAAAACAGTTTTTCCAATAATAAGTTTGGGACTGTTTTAGTTTTAACAAATTCAAAGGAAAAAGATCTAAAAGAGGTAGAAATTACAACTTATCGAATAGATGAAAAATATACTGATAAAAGGCATCCGGATATTGTTAAATGGGCAAAGGATATAAAGGAGGATTTGAAAAGAAGGGACTTTACCATAAATGCTATGGCTATGAGAATAAAAAAAGGAGGTTTTGAAATTATAGACCCTTTTTTAGGAAAAGAAGACATTAAAAAAGGAATAATAAAGGCAGTGGGAAAACCGCAGGAGCGTTTTGATGAAGATGCGCTAAGAATGATGAGGGCGGTTCGGTTTGCAACCACTTTGGGATTAAAAATAGAAGAAAAAACAAAAATTGCGATTAAAGAAAATATTAATCTTTTAAAAAACATATCGCAAGAACGAATAAGAGATGAGTTTTTGAAAATCATTATGAGCCCTTTGGCTAAAGAAGGAATCGAAGAGCTAAGACAGCTTGGGGCGCTTTCTATTTTTATGCCAGAACTTGAAAAAAGCTATAATGTCAAACAAAACAAGCATCATATTTACGATTGTTATGAGCATGCCATTTTTTCTCTTGATTATGCAGCTAAAAAGAAATTTAACATGCATGTTAGAGTTGCCGCTTTACTTCATGATATTGGAAAACCGCAAACTAAAAGAGGAGAAGGCGCCGATTCTACTTTTTATAACCATGAAGTTGTCGGAGCAAGAATTGCAGAAAATATCTTAAGAAGAATGAAATTTCAAAAAAAGGATATTGAGAAAATAACAAAGCTTGTCCGCTATCACCTTTTTTACTACAATGTTGGAGAAGTAAAGGAAAGTTCCGTAAGACGGCTTGTCCGCAATGTCGGAATTGAAAACATAGATGATCTTCTTTCTCTCAGAATGTCAGACAGAATAGGGTCCGGAGTTCCTAAGGCCGAACCTTATAAATTAAGACATTTAAAATATTTAATCGATAAGATTTCTCAAGATCCTGTTTCCGTTTCAATGCTTAAAATCGGGGGAAAAGAAGTTATGGAGGAATTGAAAATTTCTCCTGGATTAAAGGTTGGGATGATTCTTGATATTTTACTTGGCTTTGTTTTAAACAATCCTGAAAAAAATAAAAGGGATATTTTGCTTAAAGAACTTAAAAAATTGTCTAATCTTTCTGATAATGATATTGAAA
>JAQVFW010000015.1 GCA_028697015.1 Candidatus Paceibacterota bacterium | reverse complement strand
TTCTTTCCATCTCCTTTGTTAGCCATTTTAGAGCATTGATTGTCTGGCTCGCATTGTAAATAATAGGGCAAAGAAGATGGGGTAAATTTGAATAAACTGAAAACTCAACTCTCTTCGGGTCAACCATGATAAACCGCAGATTGTCAGGACCGGCGCTCTTTACGGTAGTGCTTTCTTGATAAAGAAGATTGGCTATCAAGGAATTAAGAAAGATGGTCTTTCCTGTTCCGGTTGAACCGGCGACAAGAAGATGAGGCATTCTAGTAAGATCAACATATATAGGAACTCCTGAAACATCTTTTCCAAGGGCAATAGTGAGATTCATTGGCAATTCCTTGAATTTTGAATTTTCAATCAGGTCTCTTAAGCGGACATTAGCCCTTATCTTATTTGGAACCTCTATCCCAACCAGCGATCTTCCTGGAATTGGTGCTTCTATTCTTATCGGATGACTGGCTAAAGAAAGAGCAAGATCATTTGAAAGACCTGTTATCTTCGACAGTTTTATTCCTTCAGCCGGCTTTAAGGTATACTGAGTAACAGTAGGACCTGTATTTACTTCGGACATCATAACATCAATGCCAAAATTTTGAAGAGTTCTTTTTATTACGGTAATATTTGTCTTGATATCCCCGCTTGTTGGAACTTCCTTCCCGATATCAAGAAGGTCAAT
Source organism: Candidatus Paceibacterota bacterium (assembly GCA_028697015.1). NCBI lineage: Bacteria > Bacillati > Minisyncoccota > Minisyncoccota bacterium. The sequence continues at coordinate 8,905 of JAQVFW010000015.1, read as the reverse complement.
AGGGGGAGGGTTATAAGGAAAAACCTTTCCTTGAACTGAATCTTTCTTTGAAGAAATTGTTTTTTCTTCTATCTTAGGCGCTACCGTTGTTTGAACAGCATCGGGAACTTCCTTTATGTCAAATTTCGGTTCAAACATTCTTCTGAAAATAGAGGGCTTTTCTTCTATTGTTTCTTCTTCTTTCTTTTTAGAAAACGGCTTTATAAAATGGCCGAAAATTATTCCGCCTATAACCACAAAGCTAAGGAAAATAACAACCGAAGCCCAAAAACCAAAATATCTTAAGAAAGGCCAGCTTAATATATATCCTACATACCCTCCTTGCTTTGTTTCCTGGTCAAGGCAGCCAAGAAGACCGGTAATGCCTAAAATTAAAAAAAGAGAAGCAATTATAATTGGATAAAAAAGCTGTCTTTTTATCTTAAGAGGATATTTTGAAACAAAAAAAACAAACCCGGCTAAAAAAAATATCACCGGGGTTACAAAAATAGTTTCTCCTATCAGATTTCTTCCTAATCTTACCATCGTCGTTCCGGCTATTCCCGCTTTTTCGAAAAATCCAAGAGTGATTAAAAGAGAAGCAACAATCATAAGAACTCCCATAATCCACCCTTTTACTTTTTCGGGAAGGATTTCTTCTTTTAAATCAGGATTATGATTGTTTTTTCTTTTTTTCTTGCCCATTTTTGTTCAAATCAAACAAAAGTTTTAAATGCTATTTAAATTGTAAAGACAAATTTAAAAAACCTAATCCGTCCTTGCCTTTTTGAATCCGGTTCCAACCGGAATCATCCTCCCTATTATAACATTTTCTTTTAGGCCTCTCAACTTGTCTTCTTTTCCTTCAAGAGACGCCTTAATTAAAACTCTTGATGTTTCCTGGAAAGAAGCGGCAGAAAGGAAAGAATCAGTGCTTAAAGAAACTCTTGAAATTCCAAGCAAAACGGAAGATGTTTTAATAATGTTTTTCTTTTCTTTTTTGAGACGTTCGTTTTCCTCAAGAACTCTTGATTTTTCAACAACGTCTCCTATGACAAACAAGCTATCTCCCGGATCCTTTATTTTCACTCTGGAAAACATTTGCTTTATCATTACCTCAATATGTTTGTCATGTATGAGCGCCCCTTGAGAAGAATAAATATTCTGTATCTCTCTTAATATATGATTCTGGGTTTCTTCCTTGCCTTTCATTTTAAATAGTTCCTTTAAGTCAACATTCCCTTCATAAAGCTTTTGACCCTTTGTAACAAGATCCCCTTTTCTAATTAAAAGAGAAACTTTAAAAGGAGTTTTATACTCAATCGTTTGGCCTTCTCCTTCTACTTTAATTACTCCTTTGTCTGAAATTTCCGTTACCTTACCGTCTACTTCTGAAATATCCGCCTTTCCTTTCGGGCTTCTGGCTTCAAAAATTTCATCAACTCTGGGAAGACCGAGGGTTATATCAAGTCCTCCTGCAACTCCTCCTGTATGGAAAGTTCTCATTGTAAGCTGGGTTCCCGGCTCTCCTATCGCCTGAGCCGCCACGGTTCCAACAGCAGAACCCATTTCAACCAGCTTATTCTTCCCCAAATCCCAACCATAACACTTTTTACAAATGCCTCTTATCGTTTTGCAAGTCATCGGAGAACGGACTTTAAAAGATAAAATATCTTCTTTTTCCAAAATAATTCTTGCTTTTTTCCAATCAATTATCTCTCCTTTTTTAACAAGAACTTTATTGCCCGATTTAACATCTTCAAGAACAACCCTGCCAACTATTTTGAAAACAAAGCTCTGGCCTATTTCGTCTGAATCCTTTTTAAAAACTTCTATGCCCGTTTCGTCTTTGCAATCCTCCTTATTCACTATAATATCCTGGGCAACATCAACAAGGCGCCTTGTAAGATAACCTGCAGTTGAAGTTCTAAGAGCGGTATCGGCAGTTCCTTTTCTGGCTCCATGGGTTGATATAAAGTATTCCAAAACGTCAAAACCTTCTTTATAAGAGCTTCTTATCGGAAGTTCTATAATTTCGCTCGCCGGATTTATCACAAGACCTTTCATTCCGGCCATCTGAGTTGGCTGGCTCCAAGAACCTTTTGCTCCGGCATCAATAATCGCAAATATTGAACCGAATTCATCAAGGGTTTTTGGAACAAGTTTCTCAATTTCCGATTTTGCTTTTGTCCAAACTTCTATGGCTTTTCCCTTTTTTTCTTCTCTCGAAAGAAGGCCCTTTTTAAAATGGCTGTCAACAATTTCTATTTCTTTTTCTGCTTTTTCCAATATTCCTTCTTTTTCCTTGGGAACAGTCAAATCATCCATTCCCCATGTAATTCCCGAAAGAGTGGCATATTTAAACCCAAGGTTTTTTATCTTATCCAAAGTTTCTTCAGCCACTTTTTCTCCGTAATTTTCAATAATTTCTCCTACAATTTTATCAAGCTTTTTAGAGCTTATCGTGTCTTCAACATAAGGAAATTCCAAAGGAAGAGTTTCATTGAATAAAATTCTGCCAAGCGATGTTTCTTTTACTTCTCCATTTAAAAGAACCTTGACTTTGGCTCTAATATTTACTCCCTTAAATTCTTCCGACATAATCAGTTCTTCAACTCCGGAAAATGCTTTTCCTTCTCCCTTTTCATTCGGTTTTATCTTTGTAAGCCAATAGCATCCGAGAACTATATCCTGGCTCGGAGTGACAACCGGCGTTCCGGTAGCCGGCTTTAAAAGATTATTTGCAGAAAGCATTATTTCTCTCGCTTCTTTTTGAGCTTCCTCGCTAAGAGGAACATGGACCGCCATCTGGTCTCCGTCAAAGTCGGCATTAAAAGCTCTGCAAACCAAAGGATGTATTTTTAAGGCCTCTCCTTCAATAAGCACCGGCTGGAAGGCCTGTATTCCAAGACGGTGAAGAGTAGGAGCTCTGTTTAAAAGAACAACCCTTCCTTCAACAACTTGCTCTAATATTTCCCAAACTTCATCAATTTCCTGTTCAATTAAGCGCGAAGCCCCTCTTACATTGAAAGCAAGTTCTTTCTGAAGTATTTCTTTTATCACAAACGGTTTGAAAAGTTCCAAGGCCATTTTCTTTGGCAAACCGCATTGATGAAGGCGCAATTCCGGCCCAACTACAATCACCGACCTTCCTGAATAGTCAACTCTTTTTCCTAAAAGATTTTGCCTGAATCTTCCTTGTTTTCCTTTGAGCATATCTGCCAAGGACTTTAACAGCCGCCTTCCGCCTGTCGTTGCCGTAGTTAGTATTCCTTTTCTCATGCCATTATCAATAAGCGCATCAACTGCTTCCTGAAGCATTCTCTTTTCATTTCTTATAATCACTTCCGGAGCAAAAATACTAATAAGGTGCTTTAAGCGGTTATTTCTATTTATGACTCTGCGATAAAGGTCATTAAGGTCTGAAGAGGCGTATCTTCCGCCATCAAGCTGAACCATTGGCCTTAAATCAGGAGGAAGAACAGGAATAACAGTTAAAAACATCCATTCCGGCCTTATTCCCGCCTTAATCATTCCTTGAAAAGTTTTCAATCTCATAAGGGCCTTTTTCTTGTTTGCCGGAGACACTTTTTTCTTTTTCATCTTTTCCACCTCTTCTTTCAAATCAATTTTTTCCATTATTTTTCTTAATGTCTCCGCTCCTGTTCCGGCTTCAAAAATCTCTCCGTACTTTAAAGAAAGATCGTAATATTCTATCTCAGATATTACTCTTAGCTTTTTAATGCCTAAAATTTCTTCTTTTGCTTTTGCTTTTGCTTCCTTTAATTCCAAAAGAATATCTTCTTTCTTTTTTCCCGCTTCAACATTCTTGCTTTTCATCTTGTATTCCTTGTCAATCTCGGAAAGAATATTTTTCTGCAAATCTTCGTTTACGTTTGTGATAATATATGCAGCAAAATAAATGACTTTTTCAAGCTGCTGCATTGAAATATCCAAAATCATCCCTATTCTTGAAGGTATTCCTCTCAAAAACCAAATATGAGAAACAGGGGAGGCAAGCTTGATATATCCCATTCTTTCTCTTCTTACGGAAGATTTTGTAACTTCCACTCCGCATCTGTCGCAAATAATTCCCTTGTATCTTATTCTTTTATACTTTCCGCAGTAGCATTCATAATCTTTCTCCGGACCAAAAATCTTTTCGCAAAAAAGACCGTCCTTCTCCGCTTTTTGCGTCCTGTAATTTACTGTTTCCGGTTTTAAAACCTCTCCTTTTCCCCAAGTAAGTATATCATCGGGAGAAGCAATTTTGATTCTGATTGATTCAAGGTCAATAACATTCATAATTTTTTAATGATTATTGTAAAATAAAATGCGAGAACTATTCTTTAGGATTAATATTTCCTTTTATTTCTATTCCAAGGGATAGCGATTTCAGTTCATTCACAAGAAGATTGAAAGAAGCCGGCAAATGGGGACTTTTTATCGGAATTCCCTTTAATATTGCTTCATAAGTTGCCGCTCTTCCCTGAACATCGTCTGATTTAATAGTAAGCATTTCCTGAAGAGTATAAGCAGCGCCATAACCTTGAAGAGCCCACACTTCCATCTCTCCGAAACGCTGGCCTCCAAACTGGGCTTTTCCCCCAAGAGGCTGCTGAGTAATTAAAGAATAGGGGCCTATCGATCTCATATGAATCTTATCGGTAACCATATGGATAAGTTTCATTACATACATATACCCAACTGATATTTTTTCGGGAAACGGCAAGCCCGTTTTCCCATCATAAAGAGTAACTTTTCCGCTTTCATCATATCCGGCCTTTTTAAGCTCCGCTTTGATATCTTCTTCCTGGGCTCCGGACATTGAAGGAGTAACGGCATGATATCCAAGTTTTTTTGCGGCAAGCCCAAGGTGAGTTTCCAATATCTGCCCCAGATTCATTCTTGAAGCAACTCCTAAAGGATTCAAAAGAATTTGCACAGGAGTGCCGTCTTCCAAAAAGGGCATTTCTTCAACAGGAACAACTTTTGCAATAACTCCCTTATTACCATGTCTTCCAGCAAGCTTGTCTCCGGCCTGGATTTTTCTCATTTCAGCAACTTCCACTTCTATTCTTTTTATCACTCCCGGCTCAAGTCTGTGTCCGCTTTCTCTTGTAAAAACTTTCACCCCAACTACTCTGCCTCTTTTGCCATGCTCCATCAGAAGAGATGTGTCTTTTACGTCTCTGGCTTTTTCTCCAAAAATAGCCCTGAGCAATCTTTCTTCCGCAGTAAGACCGGCTTCTCCTTTTGGAGAAATTTTGCCGACTAGAATATCATTTGGTCCGACTTTTGCTCCAAGGCGAATAATTCCTTCTTCATCCAAATCTTTTAATTTTTCTTCCGAAACATTTGGAATATCGCAAGTTGTCACTTCCGGACCAAGCTTTGTTTCTCTAACATCGCAAGAAAAAGTTTCAATGTGTATGGAGGTATAATAATCGTCTTTTACAAGCTCTTCTGAAATAACTATGGCGTCTTCATATGTCTGTCCTTGCCAAGACAAAAAAGCAACAAGAGCGTTTTTCCCCAAAGAGAGAAATCCGTCTGATATTGAACCGCCATCGGCAATAACCTCTCCTTTTTTAACCGTCTGGTTTTTTTGCACAAGAGGCCTTTGATGAAAACAAGTATATTGGTTTGTGCCGACAAATGTTCTTAAAACATATTCTTTTACGGCTCCTTTTTTTGTTTTTAATTTTATAGCATTGGCATCCACTTCAACTATTGTACCATCGTCATCTGCTACAACTGCCTGTCCGGAATCTTTGGCTACCCTTTCTTCGGATCCGGTCATAACCAAAGGAACATCCGGCTTTATTAAAGGAACGGATTGGCGCTGCATATTTGATCCCATAAGGGCTCTGTTTGCATCGTCATTTTGCAGAAAAGGAACAAGAGAAGTCCCTATTGAAATAAATTGTTGAGGAGAAACGTCAATGTAATCGATTTGCGACTTATCAATCAGTCCGGGCTCTCCTTTTATGCGAGCTTCCACTTTTTGAGGAATAATATTGTTGCTATCGTCAACTTCCACTCCTCCATGGGCAATATTATATTTTTCTTCTTCAAATGCGTTAAAATATTCTATTTTTGAAAGTATTTTTCCCTTATCCACTTTGTAATAAGGCGTTTCTATAAATCCGAAAGGATTAATTTTAGCATATCCGGCAAGATGATTTACAAGTCCGATATTCGGACCTTCAGGCGTTTGAATTGGACAAATTCTTCCATAATGAGAAGGCTGGACGTCTCTGACTTCAAATCCCGCCCTTTGTCTCGTAAGACCTCCCGGACCGGTAGCAGAAAGGCGTCTTTTATGCTCCAGTTCAGCAAGAGGATTTTCATTATCCATAAACTGGCAAAGCTGGGAAGATGTAAAAAATTCTTTAATTACGGCCATAATGGGACGGGGATTAATAAGCTGGGAAGAAGAAATTTCTCCGGCTTCCATTGTGGACATTTTGTCTTTTATTACCCTTTCCATTCTCATAAGGCCTACTCTTATTCTCCCTTGAAGAAGCTCTGCTAAAGTTCTGACTCTTCTATTTCCAAGATGATCGATTTCATCCGGCTTTCCGTCCGGATCATTGTTAAGCCGAATTATCTCTCTTAATGTTACAACTATGTCATTAAGAGAAAGAACTCTGTCTTCTTTTGTTATATCTTCGTCCGCTCTTTTTTTGTCTTTTGTTTCCGGCAATCTTTTTCTTATTCTCCACCTGCCCACCTTGGACATATCGTATCTTTCAAAATTAAAAAAAGTATTGTCGGCAAGTTCCTTTGCCGTTTCCGGAGTAACAAGATCTCCGGGTCTTAATCTTTTATATATCTCAATCAATGCCTCTTGCTGGTTTTTTGAAGAATCTTTTTTAAGAGTTTCTTCAATATATGAAACATCTCCATTATCAACATCTTGAAAATTCTCCCTTATGTTATTTTCATTCCATGCGCCAAAAGCTCTAAGAAGAGCAGTAGAAGCAACCTTTCTCTTTCTGTCTATTTTAACGATAATAGCTCCCGATGTTTCCGTTTCAAATTCAAGCCATGCTCCTCTATTGGGAATTACTTTTGCTCCAAAACCTCCATTGCTTCTGGTAAAAAAGACGCCCGGAGGCCTGATAAGCTGAGATATCGCCACCCTTTCCACTCCGTTTACAACAAAAGTGCCCCTTTCTGTCATAAGGGGCAAATCAGCTAAGAATACCTCTTGTTCGTCAACCTCTTTCGTTTTTAAATTTACAAGTTTTACTTTGACGCGCAAAGAGGCCTCAAAAGAATCTCTGTTCTTTTTGGCTTCAATATCAGTTTCATACTTTGGCGCCTTTATTTTATAATCGGTAAACCAAAGTTCCATCTCTTTTTTCGTATAGTCGCGAATCGGAGAAATTTCTTCGAAAATTTCTTTAATCCCTTCTTTAAGAAGCCACTGCCAATTCTCTCTTTGAAATTCAAGCAGATAAGGCAGGGGAAGCGACACTTTTGCTTTGGAAAAGTTTTTTATTTTCTGCATAAAAAGATGTTAAAGATATAAAAACAAAAATTACCCGTTTTCGCTTTTTGGGTAATTATAGATTGCTACTTTTGAAAATAAAGAAAAAGAAAGAGATACACAAAAATTGTCTCTTAAAAGTTTACAGAGGTTATTCGCACGCTAGGAATTATACACGCTCAAAGAATTTTGTCAATAGTTTTCAAAAAAAGAGAGACCAGGGGGGCCTCTTTTATAAATAAGGCAGTTTATTTTATCTGTAAGAAGATAATATCGCCGCCATTATAATTTGTAACAACAATTACATAAGGAGAACTTTTTTTGAAAGAATAATGTCTTTCTTTTGGGTTAAAGGATTCGTTAAAAATAGGGTCCCAGCGTTTAAACTGTGAGGACCACGAAAAAATCGTGATTGACGTATAAGGACCGTTATTTAAAAAATAACGAAGATCGCTATTAAATATCAACTTTGCCTCTTGACTGTCGGGATAATAAATAAATGATCTTTTTTGACTCCGTTCTAAATAACGCTTTACTTTTTGATTCCTTCTTATATTCTCGGCAAATCCTTGCCCAACAAAAGAAAAGATAAGAATCGCTATTATTATAAAGCGTACTCTTTTCATCTTTGTCTCCTTTTGCAATATCTTGGTTTTTAGGTGCCGTTTCTATTTAAACACAAAATAAAGGTATTGTCAATAATGCCTTCATAAAAAATATTGAAAATTTATCTTACCCTTCTTTATCTATTGGAAGTTCAAATATAAAAGTGGATCCTTTTCCTTTTCCTTCCGACTCTGCCCAGAGCTTGCCATTATGGGCTTTTACTATCTGATATGAAAGATAAAGGCCTATACCTCTTCCTGTTGAAAAGGCCTTCTTTGCTTCCGTTCCTCTTTCAAAAAGTTTGGTAAAGAGGGTTTCCTGTTCTTCTTTAGAAAGTCCTATTCCGGTATCTTTTACATATACTCTTAATTTTGAATCTAAAACTTCCGTTGTAATTTCAACTCTTCCTTTTTGAGTGTATTTTATGGCATTGTCAGCAATATTAAAGAAAGCCGCTTTAAGCTTCTCTATATCCGCCTTTATTAAAGGAAGAGGAGTTTTTGGTTTTTCTATTTTCAATCTTATTCCTTTATCATCGGCTTGGAATTTTAATTCTTCCTTCATTTCCTTAAGAATTGGCTCAATCTTTCCTTTTGGCCTTAAGAAGACAACTTCTTTACCAAGCTGAAATTGGGAAATATCAAGAAATTCATTAACCATTCTTACGAGGCGAACAGTCGAGGCCTCAAATCTTTCTAGGACTGCTTTTAATTTTTTGGGAACTTTTCCAAAAGATCCTCCTCCGATTAAATCCAGATATCCTCTCATAGAAGTTAAAGGAGTTCTTAAATGGTGCTGAGTTGCCATTATAAATTGGTTTTT
>JAQVFW010000014.1 GCA_028697015.1 Candidatus Paceibacterota bacterium | reverse complement strand
AATCAAATCAAAGGAGCTGGGATTTTCAGCGGAAAAACAGGAGAAGTTAAAATAAAAATAAGTAAGAAAAAAAAGCAAATTGAGATTTTAAGCCAAAACAGCGATACTGGTGAATATGTTTCTCAAATAAATGCAGATGTTCAAGGAGAAGATGTGGAAATATCATTCAATCATAAATTTTTAATACATGGAATTTCTCTTATCAAAAGTTCTGAAATTATTTTTGAATTTAGTGGTGATTCAGGACCGGGCGTAATAAGGCCAGTGGGAGATCAAAGTTTTGTTTATATTCTAATGCCTATAAAGTTGGCATAATTTTCCTTTTTAAAATGATTTTTTACCTTTAAAGAGGGTTTTTGTTTTGAATTTTAGAATTTGACAAAAATAAAAAGAAGTGCTATATTTTTAATTAGAACTTTTTTAGTTGGAACCTTGAAAATTCAATGGAGAAAAGGAATGGAAAATTATAATAAGATTCGCCTTTTAGGGTATCTTCTTAATAAAAGAAAAAAAACAGCATTTAAAAGAAAGTGTTGATTTTATTAAAATTTCCCTTTTATTGCTGTTATTCTTATTATTTTATTTCTCTGTTATTACCAATTTAAAATTTAGTGAACACAACAAAGTCGAAAGAAAAGGAGATAGAAATGAGTAGAACCATTTTTCTTTTTTTAGTTCCGGCTTTTATAGTCGCGATAACTATAATATCCTCTTTTTTTATTGGATGGTGGGCTTTGAGCTTTTTAATTCTTTTACTGTTGTTTTTTTACAATAGTATAGTAATGATACAGGTAGATCCTCCTCATAAAGGAGTTCTTGTTTTTCTTGGACAAAGACAAGAAGAAATTCTTAATGAGGGATGGAGATTTGTTCCACTTAACCCTGTTATTTTCAATGTTTTTTTAGTAAAAATATTAGCTACTAGACAAACTATTTCTATTCAAATTTATTCTTCTGATAATGTAAAACATATTATTGAAATATCAATTACTTGGACTCCTTGTTATGATCCTCCTTTGTTGATTAATTTTTTAAACAGTGGAGGAGAAAAAGGAGTTAAAAAAGAAATTGAGAGCATTATTCATGGAAATATAACATCCTGGTCAAGGTCATTTAATTATAAAAAATTAGGGGATGCTGGAAATAGTGCTATTAGTTCTATACTAAAGATTATCTGTGGCAATGAAGTTGGAGATAAAGAGGTTAGAAATGTAATTCAAGGGAAGGGATGTATTATTCATGAAGGACTTGGAGTTAAAATTAATCAGATAAATATCACGGGATTGCGCTTTGTTGGAGAATTTGCAAAAGTGGCGGAATTATCAGTAGTCAAAGGGATTAAAATAGATATTGAAAAAAAAGAATTAAAACAGATTGCTGACTTTATTAAAAAATATAAGGAAGAAGGAAATTTATCTACTTCTGAAGCTATTGAGCTTATTCAAACAGAAAAAGGAACTGTTTCTAAAAAAATAAAAGAGGTAAGTATTTCTCCTAAAATTATAGAAGTTCTTGCAGATCCTAAAATAGTTGATGCTATTAATAAAATTTTAGGCAAATAAAAAAGAAAAAATTATGCCCTCCTCTTTTAGAGAAGGGCTTTTAAAATATATATAAAGCTATATTTTTTATTTAATATAATAATTACAATAAAAATTTGACAAAAACAAAAAGAAGTGCTATATTTTTAATTAGAACTTTTTTAGTTGGAACCTTGAAAATTAAGGAGGTTGGAATGATGATTCTTTTGAAAATTTTTCTTTCCCTTTTTGGGTTGATTGCAATTATTTTTTCTTCTATTTTTTTAGGAATTATGGTTGGAAATTTTTTAGGTTGGGCTATAATCTTAAGTATTTTCTTAAGTTGCCCTACCTATATCTTTCTTGTTATTTTTTTCTTTTTAGCACCAAATAATCTTTTTTTTACTTTTGTTAATGAAGGAACGGCAAAAGTTATTGTCAAAGCGGACAAATTTGAAAAAGCTCTTATTCAATGGGAAGGTAGAACTTTTTCCTATTTTGATTCAGGAGATGATAAATGGAATGTTAAAGAAGGATCAGAAAGTCATCTCTTTGGTGGATTGCGATTTTATGGATTTTGGCCACTATGGGATATTTATGGCTATGGTTTTGAGTGGTCAGGGATAAACCAACAAGAAAAAGTAGTTTATCATCCAAAAAGAACACTAGATTACGTTCTTCTTAAGGAAGATGTTTACTGGGCGGGTTTAGACAGAGCAGAAGATAAAAATCTTCTTCCTCTTAAAGTAGAGCTTAAATTAACAGTTAAAATAATTAATCCTTATCGTGCTCTTTTTAGAGTCCAAAATTGGCTCGAAACATTAATTAATCGTCTTAAGCCGGAAGTGAGAAATTTTATTACCCAAAAAGAGTATGGAGAATGGATAACGGAAATAAGTAATATGGGTGATGATATTTTCACTTTATGTGCCGGGATTCTTGACGAGTTTGAAAAGGAATATGGAATTAAAGTCCGAAAAATTCAAATTAAAGAATTAGATCCTCCTCCTGAGTATAGAGAAAATACATTAGCTCCTTATCTTGCAGAAATGCGAAAAAGAGCGACAGTTATTGATGCTGATGCTGAAGTTGAAAGAATTAAAAGGGTTTTTGCTACAATAAGAGATTTTGAAGACACAGGAAGTCTTGTTAGAATATTAGAGGCGATGGAAAAAAGCCCACTTCCTGCTAGCATGGTTGTCCAGGCTATTCCTGGTTTACAGGAAGCTCTTAGAAAAGGACTTCGTTCAGTTTCGGAAGAATGATTTTTCTAAAAATAAAAGGAGTCTTTGACTCCTTTTTTGTTTTTTAAAAAATGTTATGGATTTTTTCCATATCCTCCTCTTGTTCGGGGAGTTGGACCAGATGGCGTAGAGGGTGTACTAGGTGTTGAAGGAGTTGGACCAGATGGCGTAGAGGGTGTATATCCTCCTCTTGTTCGGGGAGTTGGACCAGATGGCGTAGAGGGTGTACTAGGTGTTGAAGGAGTTGGACCAGATGGCGTAGAGGGTGTGCTAGGTGTTGAAGGAGTTGAGCCAGATGGCGTAGAGGGTGTACTAGGTGTTGAAGGAGTTGGACCAGATGGCGTAGAGGGTGTACTAGGTGTTGAAGGAGTTGGACCAGATGGCGTAGAGGGTGTGCTAGGTGTTGAAGGAGTTGAGCCAGATGGCGTAGAGGGTGTACTGGATGTTGAAGTTGTTCTAGGTGGTATATTTTCAATAGGGAAAATTGCTCTTCCTGCATTTGACGTAAGATAACTATGCATACTTGCGCTTATTTCTGCTCCAGAATCTACTTGTTCTTGTATCTTTTCGCGAGCTTTTTCTCCAAAATTTTCAGCTATTTCAGGTATAATTTGAACTTTTGCATTTACTAAAATGCTTTTTACTACTTCTTCATCATCAAAAACATCAGAAGACCAAGATTCAACATCGCTCTTTTTTACCTGACTTATAATTATATCAAGTTTAGCTCTGTCTTTGTCTTTTTCATCCGGAAATTTATCATCAATAACTTCTCTGGCAATTCTGTTTCTTTCTTCTTCATCTTTAAGTATTTTATCTACCTCATCTTTGTCTGTTATTCCATAAGAACTGTCAAGACGTTCTTTAATTTCTTTATCTGTAACTTTTTGAGCAAGCTCATCGTCGGAAACCAGCTCTTTGGCATATTGAGGCATCGTTTTTCTAAGCTTCTTAAATTCGTCAGGGGAATGTTCTCTTGTTTCTTTTATAATCTCTTTTATCGTATCATCTGTAAGACCGTATTTTTTCTTCATTTCTCCTATATTTCCCTCTTCATTTGCCATAACAAGTGCTGCTGTTCTTTCTTTTTCAAAAGGAGAATTTACTCCTTGCATTTTCTTTTCAATTGTTGATCCTTTATATTTTTCTTTTGCTTGAGCTCTGTCTTTTTTTTCTGTTTCTTTTAATACTACTCCTGCTGCTCCTACCGCTTTACGCGTTGCCCAATATGCAGGAATAACACCTGTTGCATATCCTAGTCCTGTAGCAAATTTACCTCCTCCGCTTTTTCCTTCAAATCCAGGCAGGGTGGTTTTTGTTTGCTTTGCCATTTGTTCTTTCAATCCAGAAGGAATGCTCCTTGTCAAAAACTTTCCTCCTTTTATTGCTCCTGCTTTCCCATATTTTTTTGAAACGCCAAGTACCATTTGAGCTCCTATAGCACTTGTTGATACTGATACCATTAGTCCTATTATTGCGAGCATTACTCCAAATAAAGCAGGAGCCAAGAGTGCAACAAGATCTCTTAATAAAAGAAATCCGCCTCCTTGAGGGATTGTAAGGGAGCTATAAATTAAAGCGGGGTTCATCATGGCAAATCCTTCGGCAAGATAAAGAAAAAAAGCCCCAGTTACTCCGATAAAGGTCCATTGTATAAAAGCATTCCACCATTTTCTTGCTATCCCTTGGGTTTCAGGGAGGATATAGCAGACAAAAGCAATAGGAGACAAAATTACAAGTAGCCAAATTGCAAAATATCTTGCCGTGAAAATGACGATAAATCCAAGATAAGCTAGGGAAATAAGAAGATAAACTATCAAAAGTCCGGATGCTCTAAACACCATTCCGGCAGTTGTCAAAAGAAGGCCTCCTTTGAGAGCATCCCAAATATTTTCCATATGTGAAAATCCTCCTAAAATAGAATTATGAGCGGTAACTGTACGGCTTATAAATCCTCCGTCTCCTCCTGGAATTTGAGTAACAAAGTATCTTATCAATATATTAGAAGGGTCAACAATAAGTCCGGTAATTACGGGAGCAAAATTTACAAGAAGAGCTATAACTATAAAAGTTATAAGTAGTTTCTTTGTGTTATAGCTTTCAAGTCCAAGTATTGTCACAATTCCTATATAAAGAAGGGCTAAAACAAGAATCATATTCATTAAGCTTTGAGTAACCAGCAGTCCTTGGCTTATTATCGGATTTGTTGCAGGCTGAGTATAACTCCATGATATAAAGTAGGGACTCATCACAAGTATCAATATGGATCTTGTTAAAAGAGCAAGAAGCTGGGCTAACAAAACGAGTATCATTAGAATAATTCCAATAAAAAAAAGAGGTATAGTTAGCACCAAGCTTAAAAGATATCTTGTAAAAGTATCAAAGGCCTCTCCTATTCCAAGATCAAATCCTTTTGCAATAAGGGGAGTAAAAAATATAAAAGAAAAAATAAAAAAAGAAACAAATGTTAAAAGTTTTCTCCTTTTTAGGTTGTTTTTAAACAAAGACATATTCTTATAATATTATACTAATATATATTTTTATAGCAATAGTAAATTATCAGAATTAAAACAGTTTGTTAATTTCATCCAATCCTCAATACTGAAATCTCCCGGTCTTTTTTTAGGGCTAAATCCGTTTTTCAAAAGCAATTCTATTGTTTTATCCTTAGGGACATTAAGCTCTTTTGAAAGATTGTTTATAATTTGTTTTCTTGGTTGAGAAAAACCTGCCTTTACCACTTTAAAGAAATAATCAGTTTTTTCTTCCTTAGGCAAAAGAAAAGGAGTTATTTTAATAATTGCGCTATCAACCTTCGGTTTTGGCCAAAAAGAATTTTTTGATATTTTCATTATCAATCTTGGTTTGGCATAATATTGGACGGAAACAGAAAGAAGACTCATATTTGGGGGATTTGCGCAGATTCTGTTTGCAACTTCTTTTTGAATGGTCAAAACCATCTTTTTGGGTTTGTTTTTACTCTCTAAAAATCTTCTTATAAAAAAAGAAGTGATGTAATAAGGAATATTCGCTACAACCTTGTAGTTTTGAGGAAGAAAATCAATATTAAATTCCAATATGTCTTCTTCTACAATCTCAATATTTTTTATTCCTTTGAATTTTTTTATTAAAAGAGAGCAAAGCTGTTTGTCCTTTTCAACGGCTATTATTTTTCCACCTGTCTTTAAAAGTTCTTCGGTAAGAATTCCTGTTCCGGGACCAACTTCCAAAACTGTTTCGTTCCTTTTTATTTTTGCAGTTTCCACTATTTTTTTAATAGCAAAATTATTCAAGAGAAAGTTCTGCCCCATTTTTTTAAGAGGTTTTTTCCCTTGGAGCTCTTTTTTAATTTTGTTTCCCATTTTTTTATAATAACACAGTATTTTTAAGATTTCCATAAAATTGTCTTGACTTTTCTTTTCTTGCGGGTATCATGGAGAAATATGTTGAAAACGGAGCCGAGTATAGGAAAAAAGGCGATTTTTTTTACAATAATAGCCATGCTGGCCATTCTGGCACTTATGGCAACTAAAACTTCTTCAAAGGGAAGTTTTTATTTTGGAGAAACTGCCAGAGCCTCAGATATCTTATTTGTCGAAAGTTCAAGGAATTTTATTACAGTAGAAGCGGAAATGAGTTTTATTGAAGATAGCAGTATTGCTGCTGCCTCTTCTCCTTTGATATACCTAACAAATTCTTCTTTTGGAACGCTTGCAAGTTTTGAAGAAAGAGGCAAAGAAATTATTGAATATGAAATAAAAGAAGAAGAAACGATTTCAAGTATTGCCGAAAAGTTTGATATTTCCGTAAATACAATTCTTTGGGCAAATAATTTAAATAGTAAGTCAGTTTTAAAAACTGGACAAAAATTAGCCATTCCTCCTGTTTCCGGAGTTGTTCATGAAGTGAAAAGAGGAGACACGGTTAGCGAAATAGCTAAAAAATACAAAGCCAAAGCGGAAGATATTGTTTCTTTTAACGAATTGCCAGACGAAGGAAGCATTTATATTGGGGATATAATAGTTGTTCCAAACGGAGAAATGCCGGTTATTCGACCCGCTTCTCCTGTTCAACCTTCTTTTTCGGGGTTTATTGTTCCCGTAAAAGGATATATTACCCAGGGTCTTCATTGGTACAATGCGGTTGATATTGCAAATAGCTGTGGCACTCCTGTTTATGCATCTGCAGCAGGGACAATACAGATTACGGGATATCATAACATTGGAGGAAGGTATATAAGAATACTTCATCCAAACGGAATGGTTACCTATTATGGACATCTTTCAAAGATTTCCGTTTCAGTAAATCAAAAAGTTTCCCAAGGGGCACTGATAGGATATATGGGAAATACGGGTTATACTATCGGAGCAACCGGATGCCATTTGCATTTTGAGGTTAGAGGAGGAACAAATCCTTTGGCAAAGTATAGAGTCGGACACCGCTTTTAATTCTTCTGTAAAAAAAGCAATGTTAATTATTTTAAAATAGGCAATTTAGTTGCCTATTTTTCTTTTTTATGCTATATTTTTTTAAGATATGAAAAAAGTAATTTTACTAATATTTCTGTTTCTTTTTTCCTTTAATTTTGCCTATGCCGGTGGGTATACTCCTATTGTTCCTTGTACCATTTTTAATTGTACCCTGTGTGATTTTTTTCAGATGATTGCAAATATTGTTGGGTTTATACAACATTATATTGCAGCTCCTCTTGCTGTCCTTATGATTATAATAGGAGCTATGTTTATGGTAATGCCATATATTACAGATTCGGGAGGAGAAGCGTTTACAAAAGCAAGATCTATTTTTAAAACGGTTGCCATTGGCCTTATAATCATATGGGGAGGGTGGATTATTCTGAATCTTTTTCTTACTTCAATCGGAGTAAGTCCAAGCTGGTGGCAGATATCCTGTTGACGATATATAAAAAACAAAGCCAAAATTAAGTAAAGGGCAGGCCCCTATAACTCAATTGGCAGAGTAGTTGCCTCTTAAGCAATTAGTTCCAGGTTCGAATCCTGGTGGGGGCACAAATAATTTTAAAGATATTTAAGAAATAAAATTTATTCAGAAAAATAAAAATATGATTAAATCAGAAGAAAAAACAAAGATTGTCAAAAAATATGGAATTCACGAAGCTGATACCGGAGGAACGGAAGTTCAGGTCGGTCTTTTAACGGAAGAAATAAAACAGCTTCTTTCTCATCTTAAAAAACATCCCAAGGATTTTCATTCAAAAAGAGGGCTTTTGAAAATGGTGGCAAAAAGAAGAAAGTTTTTAAGGGCGTTGAAAGAAAAAAACGAAGAAGAATACAAAAAAACAATAGAAAAACTTGGACTTAAAAAATAAGTGAAGCTTTTAATTGAGCGTCTTATTTAATTTTAATTTATGGTAATAAAGCACAGTGGACAAAGAGTAGGCGTTTTAATAGATGTCCAAAACCTTTACCATTCGGCAAAAAATCTTCACAGATCCCGGGTAAATTTTAAAGAAATACTTAAAACGGCAATAGGCAAGAGGTCTTTAATAAGAGCTTTTGGTTACGTTGTAAAAACGAAAACAGGAGAAGAAAAGCCCTTTTTTGAAGCTCTTACAAACTTAGGTATAGAAACAAGAGTAAGGGACTTGCAGGAATTTTATGGAGGAGCGAAGAAAGCGGATTGGGATGTTGGAATAGTAATTGACGCTATAAGAATTGCTCCAAGTGTTGATGTTCTTGTTCTTGCCTCTGGAGACGGGGACTTTATAGCTCTTGTCGAATATTTAAAGAATCAGGGAAAAAGAGTGGAAGTAATGGCCTTTTCAAGGTCTTCTTCTTCTTTACTTAGAGAAACGGCAGACGAATTTATAGACCTTTCTGAAAAAAAGGAAAGGTTTTTGTTAAGCAAATAATTTTAATCCGTTCTTTCTGCGGGGGTGCGAATTTTTTACAAATTCAGATAAATTGCAAAATGCAACTTGGTGGATTCGTAAAGCATTCGTTTCTCGCAAAAGGACAAAAAAAATGGAGAATAAGAAATTTACTTTAGATCTTGGAAGCAAGAAGATAGAAGTAGAAAATAAAAATATTGCCGAACAGACGAACGGGAATATAATGGTCAGTTGCGGGGATACTCTGGTTTTGTCAACCTGTGTTATGGGCAGAGAAAGGGAAGATATGGGTTTTTTCCCGCTTATGGTTGATTATGAAGAAAAATATTATGCAGCCGGGAAAATAAAAGGGGCCCGATATATAAAAAGAGAAGGCAGGCCCTCTGATGAGGCAATTTGCAATGCCCGTATTATAGACAGGACTATTCGTCCTCTTTTTGACGAAGGACTTTCTTCTGAGATACAGGTTGTGGCAACGGTTTTTTCATGGGATGGAAAAAATGATCCGGATGTTTTGGGTATCCTTTCTTCTTCTATAGCCCTTGCAATATCTGACATACCTTGGAATGGTCCTGTCGGAGTAATAAGAGTGGGAAAGGTAGACGGCTCTTTTGTTGTAAATCCCACTTACGAAGAAAGGGAAAAAAGCCAATTTGACATTGTCTTTACCGGAATTATTGAAAATGGAAATCTTCTTATAAACATGATAGAAGGAGGCCTTAATGAAGCAAAAGAAGAAGAAGTGGAAAAGGCCCTTGATTTTGCAAGAGAATATTTGGAAAAAATGATTGATTTCCAAAAAAATATAGCAAAAGAAATAGGAAAGGCGAAAAAAGAAATCTCTTTGCCTCAAAAAGATGAAATTCTCGAGAAGGAAATGAGGGAATTTTTAGGAGAACGATTTAGAGAAGCTCTTTTTCAAAATGACAAGAAAAAAAGATCTGAAGAAGTGGAAAAAATAAAAAAAGAGCTTGTATCTTTTGTAAATGAAAAATACAAAGAAGATTCAAAAGAAAAATACATTGGAAAATTTATAGAAAAAGAAACTGACCTGCTGATTCATGAGGGAGCTGTAAAATTCAAAAAAAGAGTTGATGGAAGAAAAATGAATGAGGTTAGGGAAATTAAATGTGAAGTCGGCCTTCTGCCGAGAACTCACGGTTCAGCTCTCTTTTCAAGAGGACAGACAAAAGGACTTTCTATTTTAACCCTAGGAGCTCCCGGAGACCAGCAGCTTATAGAAGGAATGGAAATAGCCGGAAAAAAAAGATTTATGCACCACTATAACTTCCCTCCTTTTTCTGTCGGAGAAACAAAACCGATGAGGGGCCCGGGAAGAAGAGAAATAGGGCACGGGATGCTTGCTGAAAAAGCGATATTTCCTCTTATTCCTGCTTTTGAGGATTTTCCATATACGATAAGAATCGTTTCGGAAATGCTTTCTTCAAACGGTTCAACTTCAATGGCTTCAATATCAAGCTCCTGTCTTGCCCTTATGGATGCAGGAGTGCCCATTAAAAGACCTGCAGCCGGAATTGCAATCGGACTTATGCAACAAGACGCTTCAAATTATGAAGTTTTGACAGATATTCAAGGACCGGAAGATCATCACGGAGATATGGATTTTAAAATTGCCGGGACAAAAGAAGGAATAACCGCCATTCAGCTTGATGTCAAAGTAAAGGGAATTACAGGACAGATTTTAAAGGAAGCCCTTCTGAGAGCAAAAGATGCGCGGCTTCAAATTTTAGAAAAAATGGAAAAAACTATTCCTGCACCAAGAGAACAATTATCTCCTTTTGCTCCGAGAATCTTGACTTTAGAGATAAATCCTGAGAAAATTAGAGAGGTTATCGGACCCGGAGGAAAAGTCATAAACGAGATTGTTGAAAAGACGGGAGCTTCCATAGATATCCAGCAAACGGGACTTGTATTTATTACTTCAGAGGATTCAAGCTTAGCAGAAAAAGCCCTTTCAATGATAAAAGACATAGTAAGAGAAGTTGAAGTTGGAGAAGTGTTTGAAGGAAAAGTTGAAAGAATTCTCGATTTTGGAGCTTTTGTCAATCTTCTTCCAAATCAAGACGGGCTTATCCATATATCAAAACTTGCTTCTCGTAGAGTTGATAAAGTGGAGGACGTTGTAAGCGTAGGAGATACCGTTTCTGTCAAAGTCATATCAATTGATAATCAAGGAAGAATAAATCTTGCCTTGATTGAAAACAAGGACAAAAAAGGTAAAGAAAAATAAAAGAAGAGTTATTTTTTAAAAGAATACTTACTTTTCTTTTAAAAAGATTATGGAAAAAGACCAAAACGATCCTATAAGCAGCACAATGATTAATACAATGAAAAAAGACATTGATATTCTTGCTAAAGGAGGTCTTTTGGATGATGGAGTATTTTTAAAAAAGAAAACAGAAGGCGAAAGAAAAATTAAACCGGTCCTTTCTGAAAAAACCCCGGAAGAAAAAAAAGAGGAATCGGTAAAAATAGAAATTGAAAAAAAGAAGGAAGAACTTCAAAAAAGAAAAGAAGAAGAAAGGCAAAAAATAGAGGAAGAGGAGGAGGAAAAAAAGAAGGAAGAACTTCAAAAAAGAAAAGAAGCGCTAAAAAAAACAGAAGGAGAAAGAAATGAACTTAGAAATCTTGAAAGAGAAATTGAAAAAGAGGCAGAGATAAAAGGAAAAAATAAAGAAGATGTCTTAAAACAGAGAAAGATTAAACTTGAAGAAAAAATACAGAATATTTTAGCTTTAAAAAAGCCTGTTATTGCAAAAATAAACGAGCTTATTTTACAAAAGGAATCAATTGAAGAAAATATTTCCGTTATTCTTGAACAAGAAAAAGAAATTGAAAATCAGGCAAGACAAATTGAAGATGAAGAAAAAAGAGAAGAAGATAAAGATCTTTTAAAAGCTATAAAAGAAAGAAGATGGGAAACAGAGGAAAAAAGGAAAGAAATAGAGCTGAAAAGATGGAAAGAGGAGGAAGGTATCCAAAAAATAAACAACGAGATAAAGGGTCTTGAAGAATCTTCTTTATCTATAGGAAAAGATAACAAAGAAGAGCAGATAAAAGAAGAAATAAAAAAGATAGAGAAGATAGAAAATAAGGCGAAAATTGAAGAAGAAAGGTCAATTATTCAAAAGAATCTTGATATTATTTTCAGCCAAGAAAGAGAACTGGATGTTAAAGAGTATAATTTAGAAAAAAAGAAAATAGTTCTTTTTAATCTTCTTTCAAAAATATCGGAAGAAGAGAAAAACATTAATCTGGAAAAAGAAAAAACGGAAGAAGAAGAAAAATCCGAAAGCAATCCTCAAAAGAAAAGGGATATTGAAAAGAAAAGATGGGAAATAGAAAATAAAAGAAGAACCATTGAAAAGAAAGCTTGGGATGCTGAAAGAGCTATTAAGGCGATAGAAGAACAAATTTCCGACATTAATAAAAAGAAGAGAGAGCTGGAAGAAAGGAGAAATTTAGGGAAAAGAAGAATAAGCGAAATTGATTCCATCTTAGAAGAAAGTTTTGTTTCAAGCGATTTTTCCAATGAGATTTCTGCAGATGAAAATCTTGTTTACCAGTACATCAGAGAAAATTCCCAAAACGTGGAAGAAGATATTAAAAAAGCAAAGATAGATAAAGGTTTCTTTAATTTTATTTCCAGTAAATTAAAGAAAGATTCAAATAAAGAAGAAGAAAAAGAACAGTCGGCAGGAGAAAGAATTGTTTACCAGTACATTAGGGAAAATTCCCAAAACGTGGAAGAAGATATTAAAAAAGCAAAGATAGATAAAGGTTTCTTTAATTTTATATTAAAAAAATCACAAAAATAATATGTCTTTATACGATGAATACTTAAAAGAAAAAAATATTCCCGAAAAAAAACCTTCCGATATTAAAGAAGGAATTATAAGCGGGGAGGATCTTTCTTCTGAAATCGCAAAAGAAATAAGAGAAGGGATAGAGGTAAAAAACAATGTCAATAAAGAAAAAAAAGAAAACGTTGATCTTGAAAAGGAAATAGAAGAAAAAATGAAGAAAGAGGCGTCAGAAAAATGGCAGAAAGAGGAAGAAAAAAATAAAGAAGAAATTTTAAGAAAAATAGGAAATGAAGAAAAAAGGGAAACAACAGAAGAAATTAAGAAGGAAATAGAAAAAGATAAAACAGTAAATGCACCTATTGCCTCTTCTCGCGCCCTTCCTCCAAAGCCGTCTTCTTTTAAAAAGTTTTTAATCAGATTTTTTATTTTTCTTCTTTCTATAGTTTTTCTTTTAACGCTTGCCTTTTTCCTTTATTGGTTTTTAATTCTTGAAGATAAAGATGCTCCTTTATTTGAAATAATAATGGGTATTTTAAATCAAGTGAAAATACCGGGGATATAAGATATTAATAAAAAACATTTAAATTTTGAAGTTCGCCAAAAACATGAGTCGAATTTCTAATACCTTGATATGAAAGATACTTTTTTAAAAGAAATAGAAGAAAAATTGGAGGAAAAAAAAAGATCAATAGAGAATGACCTGAAAGGTTTTGCCAAAAAAGACAAAAAGGTTAAAAATGACTGGGATACGGGATATCCAAAATTTGAACAATCGGGAGGTAATGTAGAAGATGCGGCGGACGAAGTTGAGGAATATGCAAACCTTCTTCCCGTTGAACATAGTCTTGAGCTTAAGCTTGTTGATGTAAAAATAGCCCTTGATAAAATAAAGAAAGGAAAATATGGAATTTGCGAACAATGCAATAAAAAGATAAGTGAGGAAAGATTAGATGCTTCTCCGGAAGCCAGAAAATGTCTTGATTGCACAAAATAATTCTTTTATAAAAAAGAGGCGGGATATACCGTCTCTTTTTATTTAAAAAGAGTGC
>JAQVFW010000013.1 GCA_028697015.1 Candidatus Paceibacterota bacterium | reverse complement strand
GGGGTGCCACGCTAAAATTCCCTCGGCTTCATTTTTCTCTATGCTTGCCACCATTTCATTAAAAATCTCTCTGCCCGGCTCTTTGGCGGTTTTGCTTTCCACAAATTCGCGGGCGATGTTCAATCCTTCTTTTTTGGCAAATTCTCGCAATTCAAACATTTGCGCCTCAATGGAAAGCACTTGTCGCTCTGGCTCGTCCGTGGATTTACGAGCATAGAGAAAAATCTTTTTGGTTTGTAAATTTATGTTGTCCATATTGTTTTGAAATTAGTTTTTGGGCAATCAAAGAAAAATACGCTCAACCTTTCGCTGAAAGCGAAAGAAAAAAGATTGGTTTGCAAAATTTCATTTTGCCGGAGCTTCGCTCTGCGAACTTCCGCATTGCCGACCGCACGCTGGCGTGCGACTTCAAAAATGCCTTCAAAATAGCGGAAAAATACCATGCCGAGGCGCTTTGCGCCGAGGCAACATCTTACGATTTCACAAAAAGTGAAAATTGGCGGTGTTTTTTGATTGATGTTCGAACATTTTTCGAGCAAAACCCCCAATAAGGAAGCCAGCCCCGCCGTCGCTCGGAAACCTCGCCACCCCGCAAAAAAGTTTTCTTCACAATTTTTAATTTGCGCGCGCCGATTTTTTTCTTCTAAAAGGAAAAGAAAACTTTTGTGCGGGGTTCTGCTCTGAACGAGCAGGACGGCGGGGCTGTCCGCTTTTTGTATTCGCTCGGGCGTGGCGGAATTCCCCCCAAACCCCCCTTCCGCCATGCCCTCGCGGGGACGATTCTTTTTTTCGGCGGAATTTGAGGCTGTATTTTGCAAAGCAAAATGCGCCACCAAAAGAGATGTTGCCCTTGACCCACCCAGCCATTCGCGGGCAACGCTAAGGAACTCCCTAAAATTTCCAATAAATACATGATAAAAAATTATTCAATACAGCAATCAATTGCTTTTTTAACTAATTCGCCAAGCTTTCCCATAAATCCTTTTTTCTCCGTGTCGTTTTTGTTTATCGCTTTGTCGTCAATTTTTTTAATGTCGCCGACATTCAGCAATTTCATATTCAGACCCCAAAACAAAGAGTAAAGATTATACGCCTTGTTAAAAAGATCATACGCTTCTTTTTTTCTGTCCATTCCCAATTGTTTCGTGCCAACTTCCATAAGGCGCATTGAAGCGGCAAGCAAATGTTTTGAAATACACCAAACTTCGCCCTCGTATTCTTTAATGATTTTTTTGAGCAATTCCTTTCTCATCTCTCTAACGTCTTTTATCATGTCG
Organism: Candidatus Paceibacterota bacterium; assembly: GCA_028697015.1. Lineage (NCBI taxonomy): Bacteria > Bacillati > Minisyncoccota > Minisyncoccota bacterium. The sequence goes on along the minus strand of JAQVFW010000013.1, from coordinate 16,260 downwards.
TAATATTCGTTTTTACCAAGTTTTGCTCCGGTAAAAAAGAAGTGTTCCTCAATAGAGACCAGATTCATAATAGCGATACTCAAATCCTGATCCGAAGACAAGTCCATCTTGTCCTGCTTTTTCATCTGATCTACCTTTTCTATAAATTCGTTTAAATTTTTTATTGGTTGTTCTTTGCTCATATTTTTAAATAATTATTTTGTTAAAAGATAAAATATTATACTCATGATAATAAGCGGGCTGATAGGCATGACGACTTTTTGAAATGGGAAATAAGCATGTCCGCCGTTTTTCTCTTTTAGGTGATAATACCAACTTGCCCCGAACCAAAAAGCGATACTGCCAACCAAAACCCCGATGACCAATTTATCTAAACCACAGGCACAGATAGTATTTAAAGGATTGCCAATTATGCCCATAAAATAAAGCGGAACAACAATCAAAAGATAATAACCAACAATTGTCGCCAGCATTCTTCCTCTGAAGTGGATATTTTTCTTGTCAAACCATGAGACAGTCCAAGTGATCATGGACACCGTCAATCCGCCGATCCACAGGCCTGTTATAGAATCATCTATACCAATCCAGCGCGAAAAACCGACACCGGCTCCCACGGCAACAGTGCATATCGGACAAACCGCCAAGGCTTGTTTAGTCATTAAAAGATTTAATCCGAATATTGATAACACAAAGATAAATATTTTTTTCATATTATTGAATATTCGTTTTTAATTTAAAAAACTCGATTATGTCATGATCGCCCACGTGACATTTTGAGCCGTCCCATAAAAACGGCACACCGATGGAATCGGTTGGCATTCCACAAGATTCAGCCTTTTCGACCAGCTCTGCTGAATTTTGTTTATTATAATAAACTTCTTTTTTGGCAAATGATACTATGGATTCGATATTGTTTTCCGTGACATATTTTTCCACGATCTCGCAGTGAGGGCATCCGTCACCATAAAAGAGAACAATGCCCTGATCCTCAGTTTTAATATTGTCGGATGATTGAATTGCCGGCTGTTCAGCGTGATTATTATTTTGCACAATAATGATAATTGAAAAAATTGCCACGACTGCAAACAAAACACCCGGAATTATAATTTTATTTTTCATAAGCTATTTTTATTTGATTAATAATATTGAGCGGACAAGCTTCTTTACAATAAACAATCGGGGTTCTTGATAAAATATGTCTTGATCCATCATCGTTCATAACATGAACCGGCCAGAATTCTCCATAATTTGTATTATCCCACGAGGTAATAACGATAGATTCTTGCGGACACTCAAGAATATTGTTAACTTGAACCACTTCTTTCAAATGTAAGCCCTCGTAAATTTTACCCTCATCAAGATCAGAACAGATTTTTTCTTTGTCCAAATCATCTTTAGTGACCGCCTTTTCGGTTTTACTGACAAAAGAATATCCTATTTTTGAAATGAATTCAGTTTGATAATTTTTCTCATGTGGTTTTGGTGGTCTGCCAGCTAAAACATAATCTACTGTTTTGTTGTTTAATAAATCTAAACTTTCCGATGTTGATTGTGTTTTTATTATCTCAAATTCATCTTGATCTAATGTACTTGCCAAGCTCAAAAAAGTCGGGCAAACAGCTATTTTTACTTTTTCTTGATTGGTTTGTTTGGTTGTATCATCTCTCGCTCCGCTGACAGACATTATTAAGCTGGAAACAGCTACTATGCATAAAATTATTATTGAAATTGGCAAATATTTTTTAAGCATAAATTATAAATTCATCAGAAACTTGACCAAGTACTGCAAATAATAAATTCCTGTCAGTATAAAAATTGAGGCCACCCCATACCGAAGCCACTTTTCTATTTTCTGCACCGCTTGGAACGCTTTACCGACCGCTTGCATGCTAAAAGCTATAAGAACGGAAAAGATAATCACCGGCAAGCCTGTGCCTAAGGCAAAAAGAGGAGGCAACAAAAGACCGCCGGTAGATTGAAGAACCAACGGAATTAAGACTCCGAAAAATAATACTCCGCTGTAAGGACAAAAGGCAAAAGCAAACAACATTCCCAAGGCTAAAGATCCAATATACCCCTTATCTGCCAGCCACAATTTTATTTTCTCAGTCGTTTGACTGTTATTTTTCAAATTGATTTTTATAACGCCAAACATTGCTAAGCCAATAACTATCAAGACAGGACCCAAAACTTTATCACCCCAACCTTGAAAAATTCGAGAAATTTGAAAAGATGATAAGCCAAAATAAATCAAAGTCGCCAGTAAAGTGTAGCTTATACCTCTACCTAAAGTATAAAAAAGTCCAGACAGGATCGTATGTTTCGGAGTCTTGATGTCTTTAGAGATAAAGGCAACGGCTGTGATATTGGTCGCCAGAGGACAGGGGCTTATAGAGGTAAGCACTCCTAAAAGAAATGCCGACAAAACGGGGATATTGTAATTGTCTATTAAACTGTTTATTAACTCCATCATATTTTTATTGTTTGCCGAGCAGTTTCTTGAGCTTGGACTCAAAATAATTCAAAAACTGCTGTTCATTGGTAACCAGTCGCCACACAGCCGTATCTTCCTCAATATTATCCGATCCGGAACTTATAGCGTTGATATAAAGAGAAGATCCTCTGGCACGGTATTTCATAACCATGTCCCTATTTTCTGGCAATTCACCGTTTACATCCTTAAAAACTATGGTGCCGTTTTTATATTCCTCCGGAAATTTTTCTTTGATTGTTTTGAGAGCATATTCACCAACCGTGATACATGACCAGCATTGTTGGGTAGCATGAAAATGAACAACCTCAATTTTTTCAGCAGTTTGAGATCTTGAAGAATATCCTTGGTTAGCCGTATTATTTTGGCTATTTTGAATGTTAGCAGTCGCATTGGAAGACTTTGGAGATCCGCCAGAACTGGCAATAGCCAAAACTGCCAAAACTACAACGCCGACAGATATTCCAATAATTAATGATTTTTTTGTTCATAATTTTTATTTTACAAAGGCATTAAATAAATACCCGATTATGATTATATTTAAAGTTGTGATTCCAAAAAAATAAATCAGCAATTTAATTTTCATTACTCGTTTCAATATCAACGCTTCGGGGAGCGAGAGCCCGACTACGGCCATCATAAAAGCCATAGCTGTGCCCAGGGGGATACCTTTTTCAACGAGAGATTGCATTATCGGTATTACTCCGACCGCATTGGCATACATTGGAACAGCAACAAGCGTAGCAATTGGAACAGCAAACAAATTTTCGGCTGTTATGTATTTTTCAAAAAACCCAGTCGGAATAAAGCCATGTATCGCCGCCCCGACCGCAATACCTAAAAGCACATAAGGCGTTATTTTTTTAGTCAAATCCAGCCCCTCATGCCAAAACTTTCTGATCAGTACACTGAATTTTTCCTTGCCATTTTGAATATCTATCTTTTTGCTTTTAATATTCCAGACATAATCAGCCACATGTTTTTCCAGTTTTAGCTTGCTCAATATAAAACCACCGATTACGCCCAGTAAAATTGCCGAGATAACATATAGGATTGTCACTTTCCAGCCAAAAAGTCCGGCAAACAAAACGACCGCCACTTGGTTTACCAATGGTGAAGTAATTAAAAAGGATAGTGTCACTCCGAGCGGTATACCAGCTTCCAAAAATCCGATAAATAAAGGGATTGAAGAGCAGGAACAGAAAGGCGTGATTGTTCCAAAGATCGCAGCCAAAAAATAATCCAATCCGTACCATTTCCTTGAAGCGAGAAAATCGCGAAGCTTTTCAATCGGCAAATAATGCCGAATAACCGCCATGAAATAGTTGATGATCAAAAGCAGAATGAGGATTTTCAGGGAATCATAAATAAAAAAATTAACCGCCGTTCCCAGATGAGCTTCCGAGCTTAGATTAAAGACCGAATAACTTAGCCAGTCCGCAAATAATTGTAGTGGGTAAAAAATATCCATAGCTTTTATTAACAATTACCTCCGCAACTGCAGGCAGGTTTATTTTCCGATGTTGTCTCGGTAGTTTCTTTAGTTATTAATTCTTTAATTTTTTCTATATCAGACACTGATCCGGTCATTACCGGTTTGCCATTTATCGCCAAAACCGGACTTTGCATTACGCCCATCTCAATTATTTTTTGAATGTCGGTGATATATTCCACTTCTGTTTTTATCCCTAATTCTTGAACGGCTTGCTTCGTTAGTTCAAAAAGTTTTTTGCAAGTTGGACATCCTGAACCTAAAACTTGAATTTTGTCGCTATTTTTCATACGATTGTAAAAATTTATTTAATAATGAATTATATTTATTAACTTCTTTTTTGTTGATTGAATAATAAACTCTCAAGCCCTCTTTTCGATCCTCCACTAATTTAAAATCTTTCAGGACTTTTAAATGATGCGATGTGAGGTTTTGGGGGATATCAAGGAATTGCCAGATATCGCAGACGCATTTTTCTCCCGATCTCAACATACATAGTATTTTCATTCTGTTTTCCTCGGCTACGACCTTTAGAAATTCAACGGCCTTGCCGAGTTCGGCAGTTGATTCTTTATTGCGACAGCATTTTGGTTTCATAATTTAACCAATGTTAATTATATCAATACTTATTGATATTGTATTAAATTTATTTTTGGTTGTCAAATTTTAGTTTTTTTGCTACGATAAACCTATATTTAGGTGGCGCGCCAATGAAATTGGCACAGCCTCAAATTCCGCCGAAAAAAAGAATCGTCCCCGCGAGGGCATGGCGGAAGGGGGGTTTGGGGGGAATTCCGCCACGCCCGAGCGAATACAAAAAGCGGACAGCCCCGCCGTCCTGCTCGTTCAGAGCAGAACCCCGCACAAAAGTTTTCTTTTCCTTTTAGAAGAAAAAAATCGGCGCGCGCAAATTAAAAATTGTGAAGAAAACTTTTTTGCGGGGTGGCGAGGTTTCCGAGCGACGGCGGGGCTGGCTTCCTTATTGGGGGTTTTGCTCGAAAAATGTTCGAACATCAATCAAAAAACACCGCCAATTTTCACTTTTTACATATGAAGGTTTCTTAATTTTATTCAAAATTATTTTTTCTTGTTCCTTTATTTTAAAAACCTATTTTGGGTTATTCTATAATAGAATATATACTTATATTATATGTTAAAGTCAATTTGTTCTAAAGAGTATAAAAATATAATATTAAAGATTAGACAAGCTCGTTTTGATGTTGGTTTAAAACAAAAAGACGTTGCTTTAAGATTAAAAAAACCTCAATCCTATATTTCAAAAATAGAAAAGGGAGAAAGAAGAATTGATATTATTGAATTGAAAGAACTTGCAAAAATTTACAAAAAAGATGTAATTTTTTTTATAAAATAGATTTTATGTCTAAAATCCAAAAATTATTATCAGGAAGAACGGATCAAATTGATTACGAAAAAATACTAAAAGATTATCCATGGGTTGTTAAAAAGGGACAGAATTGTATTTTAAGTCCAGACAGTGATGGTTTGTTATGTGGATTATTTATGTCTACCTATTTAAATTGGCAAATAAAGGGCTTTTATGACGGAAAAGTAATGTTGTTGGATAAAAATATTTCAGCCAAAGACTGTGTTTTTTTGGATATGGAAATATTTAGAAAAGACATAAAGAGTGTTGGTCATCATATGGTTCAATTTAATAAAAAGAAAAAACCGTTAAATTGGGATAATTATAAGAATTGCATTCAGCCAAACAATTTGCGTAACTATGATGGATATAAGGATTTTCGTTTAAAATATCCACTAGCAACTATACATCTTTTAATAGGAATATTGGGTTCAAAAATAAAATTGAAAATTCCTGAATCTTCTATTTGCCCATTGCTTTATGTTGATGGTGTGTTTAAAAATCTGTTTAGTTATCCTGAGAACTGTATTGATTGGTTAAGATATTTAAAGGCAGAAATAAATCGAAATGAATTATATGATATATTTTTTAATAAACATTATTCTGTTTATAATTTAATGCTTGCTTTGCAAGATTTTTTCGCACAAATTAGTGAAATTAGTGAAAATAAAAACGGTAATGATAAAATAAAAATTTCTAACTCAAAAGGAGAATTAATTAATCTGAAAATAAGAGGCAATATCTGTGAATTAAGCGAAGAAGAAAGAGAAAAGTCAGAAAAATTTTTAAAAATCTTATCAGAACTTACAACATGGGATTATAAAAAACAAAACTGGCAATGGAATGATTTAAAAATTTTCCAATTCAAAAAAGGTAGTATTAAGCCGAATAATAGAAATTTTAAAGAGATGATTTCCAAAAAACCGATTTCATGGGCAATGACTAGCGGACTTGCAATAGAATATACTTTAGATAATAAGAATATTTTATTAAAATAATCTTTTATTATTTATTCCCTCTTCTTTAATGCGTTTTTTAGCTAGTTCACAATAATCCCTAGATATATCAATTCCGATATAATTTCTTTCTAATTCAATTGCCGATAATGCGGTTGTCCCGCTTCCTATAAACGGATCCAGAACAACACCGTTTTGTGGACAAAAACACTGGATAAAATCATATGGTAAGCGATCGGGAAATGTTGCCGGATGTTGATGTTTGAGACGAGTACCGTCTCCAGCTGTCATATATTCCCAAATTGTACCTCTGCATTTTGTTGGATTAATTGTAATTGCACGAGTGGCAATACGAATACCATTAGTAAGACGAGTGCCGCCGCCTGTCATTGTTTTCCCTCCATGTTTAGAAGGAATTTTTAAGGGTTCTTTATTAAAATATTGTGGTCGTTTTCCTTTTAGAAAAATTGGCATATACTCATGGTCAACTCGAAAGCGTTTATTCCACCAAGCGCCCTCTGCGCCATATTTTCTATAAATAACGGTCTCAAATAATTTAAAGCCAATGTTATCAACCCAATCTACTATCGTTCGAAATGATGTTAATGATTTCCCGAAATCTTTTGTTTGGTCTTGAATAACCATTATTGCTATTCCTCCATCCTTTAACACACGGAATATTTCTTTACCGGTAGCGTGTAAATCAAAATTAAATCCATTATATTTTCTTATTTCGTCGTAAGGAGGAGATGTAACAACCAAATCAATTGTCTTGTCGGGAAATTTTTTAAGTTCTAAAACGGCATCACCACATATAATTTTGTTAAGCGGTAATAATTTTAGTTTTTTTATTTCTTTTTGAGATGATAATTTTGTTGCTTGTAATTCCTCTTCATTTTTTATCACATCAATTACAATACCTTGAATGGTTAACTCTCTATCTTTTTTTATAATTATTGGTTCAATATCTTTATTGGCTGGTTGTAGTCGAATAAATCCTCTTTCTTTATAAAATTTTTTAAGTGTTGCTTCATAATTATCAATTAAGGCAACAACTTTTTGTCCATCTTCAGCAATGCTTTGCTGTTTAACCAAGACAATATCGCCGTCATTTATATTTTCATCTATCATACTATTACCAATAACCCTTAAAGCATAGAATTTACCATCACTAGATAGCTTACTCTTTGGAACAGCGATTGATTCTTTATTTTCAATAGCTTCAATTGGCTTACCGGCAGAGATTGAGCCGAGCAATGTGACATTAACCATTTTTTCGTCTCCATAAATATTAATTGACCTTGGTTTATTGTCTTGTCTTCCTATAAACCCTAAACTTTGCAATTTTTTAATATAAAAATGAGCAGTGGAAACAGAAGAATGTCTGAAGTGTTTTTTTATCTCTTCAAGAGAAGGAGAATACCCTTTTTTTTTATGATATAGGGATATAAAATCTAAGACCTGTTTTTGCTTTTTTGTAATCATAAAATTATTTTATTCTATATTTAAATTATAATAGAAAAAAAATAGAAAATCAAATATAGTTATACACAACAGTATAATTACTTAAAATTCCTATCTATTAAAAAGATGAGTAAATAATTAGTATTTAGTTTTTTTTTATTAATAACTAATTCCTAATTAAGAATTATTCTTGACAAGAGTACTTCTCTTTTGATATTATACGTTAAGAATTTCTAAATTCTTAAAATTATAATTCTCCTTTTAAAAATAGAAGATATTTTTCTATCTGCAGGTTAAAATAAAAAAAATAATGAAAAACAATTTTTCAATCCTGAAAAGAGACGGAAGTATAGTTCCTTTTGACATAGATAAAATTGCAAATGCGATTTACAGGGCAATGGTTGCGGTAAACAAAGGAGAAAAAGAATCTTCTAAAAATATTGCAAAAAAGGTCTTTAAAAAAATAGAAAGCATCGAAAAAGAAAAAAGAAAAAATGTTAATGTGCCGTATGAAAACATAACGGTTGAAGAAATACAGGATATTGTCGAGAAGGAACTGATGGCAAATTCTTTCTATGACGTTGCCAAATCCTATATCATATACAGGGAAAAAAGGGCAATCTTAAGAAAAAGGAATATCTTTAAAAAAAGAATCAATCTTAAGCCCTATGAATATCCCGAACTTTATGAATATGTAAACGCAATAAGACATTCTTATTGGATACATACGGAATTCAATTATTTAAGCGATATACAGGATTTCAAGGCAAATATTACGGAAAAGGAGAGAAGCGCCATAAAAAAGACAATGCTTGCGATTGCCCAGATAGAAGTTGCCGTAAAGTCCTTTTGGGGCGATATTTACAAAAAGATGCCAAAGCCGGAAATCGCTTCTGTCGGTTTTACTTTTGCAGAAAGCGAAGTTCGCCATATGGATGCTTATTCCCATCTTCTTGAAATACTCGGCCTTAACGAGGAATTTACTAAGATAGAAGAAGTGCCGGTTCTTATGGAAAGAATAAAATATCTTGAAAATTCCATTAAAACGTCAAAAAGCGAAGACAACAAGGAGATTACAAAAGCGATTTTGCTTTTTTCTCTTTTTATCGAGCATGTCTCCTTATTCTCCCAATTTTTAATAATAATGTCTTTTAATAAATACAAAAATTTATTCAAAGGAATATCAAATGCTGTTGAAGCAACGTCAAAAGAAGAGCAAATACACGGATTATTCGGGATTGAAATAATAAACATTATTAAAAAAGAGCATCCTGATTGGTTTGACGATAATTTTAAAAAAACAATTATTGAATCATGCAAAAATTCTCTTGATACGGAAAAGAAAGTAGTTGATTGGATTTTTAAAAAAGGAGAATTGGAATTTCTTTCAAAAGACATAATTATGGAATTTGTAAAAAATCGGCTTAATAATTCTTTAGTTAGCATTGGAGTTGAAAGAATATTCAAGGTTAATGAAAAAATGCTTCAGAAAACAGAATGGTTTGACGAGGAAATTATCACAACAAAACACGGGGATTTTTTTGTAAAAAGATCAATTAATTACAATAAAAGAAGTAAGAGCATAACTGGCGAGGACTTATTTTAAATTTTATGAACTGGTTAAACGATTATTCAAAAATATTTCTTTCCAAGGGATATTTAAACAAAAAAGTAAGCGCGGAAGAAAGGATAGATGAAATTGCAAAAACAGCGGAAAATATTTTAAATAAAAAAGGATTTGCAAAAAAATTCTACAAGTATATGTCAGAAGGATATTATTCTCTCTCTTCTCCCGTTTGGTCTAACTTCGGCCTTTCAAAGGGTTTTCCCATAAGCTGTTTTTCTTCCTATCTGGGAGACGATATGGGTCAGATTCTTTTTACTCAGGCCGAGGTTGGGATGATGAGTAAATACGGAGGAGGAACTGCCGGATATTTCGGGGACTTGCGCCCAAGAGGGTCCGTTATTAAAGATAACGGATTTTCATCCGGGGCGGTTCATTTTATGCATTTATTTGAAACATTAGTTAATGTTGTAAGTCAGGGATCTGTAAGAAGGGGGCATTTTGCCCCTTATTTGCCCGTTGAACATTCCGATATAGAAGAATTTTTAAATATTGGAACGGAAGGAAATTTTATTCAAGAAATGACATATGGAGTTACGGTTACGGATAAATGGCTCAAAGAGATGATAAGCGGCGATAGTAAAAAAAGAGACATTTGGGCCAAAATACTGCAAAGAAGAACCCAAATCGGCTACCCTTATATTTTTTTTACTGATAATGTCAATAAAAATACGGCAGATGTTTATAAAGATAAAAAGCTTAAAATACTTGCAAGCAATCTTTGTTCTGAAATATTGCTTCCTTCAAATGAAAAATGGTCTTTTGTCTGCAATCTTTCTTCTTTAAACCTTCTTCACTATGAAAAGTGGAAAAACACTGATGTTGTGGAAACTTTGGTCTATTTTTTAGACGCCGTAATGTCTGATTTTATAAAACGACTTGAAAAGATGAGAGACAGCGATGATCCTCAAAAAAGGCAGTCATTCCTATTTATGGAAAGAGCGTATAATTTTGCCGTTGAAAATAGGGCGATAGGCATTGGGGTTTTGGGATGGCATTCTCTCCTTCAGAGCAAGATGCTTCCAATTGATTCTGACATATCGAATAAACTCAATGTGGAGATTTTCAAAAATATAAAAGAACAATCCTATGAGGCCTCAAAAAAACTGGCAAAAGAATATGGAGAACCGCCGATTTTAAAAGGATATGGAAGGAGAAATTCAACTTTAATGGCAATTGCTCCAACAACTTCTTCTGCTTTCATACTTGGACAGGTTTCCCAAAGCATTGAGCCAATTTGGTCTAACTGTTATGTTAAGGACATTGATAAAATGAAAGTGACTATAAAAAACAAGGAACTTGAAAAATTGCTTGAAAAAAAAGGAGAAAACTCGAAAGAAACATGGAAGAGTATTCGTGATAATGACGGCTCTGTTTTGCATCTTCCTTTTCTTTCAAAAGAGGAGAAAGAGGTCTTTAAAACATTCCAAGAAACTGACCAGAGAGTTATTATAGAGCAGGCAGCCGTTCGTCAGAAATATATTGACCAGGGGCAGTCGCTTAATCTTGCCATTAATCCTTCTTTGCCGGTAAAAGAGATTAATTCTCTCTATATTGATGCGTGGAAAATGGGAATTAAAACTTTTTATTATCAATATAGCGTCAATGCGGCCCAGCAATTCGGAAGAATGAAAGATGCTCAAATTTGCAAATCTTGCGAGGCATAATTGATAGTTTGACTGTTTTTGAAATATTATATATATTGCCATCAGTACACTTCATAGACCAATACAGGGAGAAAAAAATGCTTGCCAAAACCGTTGTTATTGCTGAGCAATTTGTTGATTTTGTTTTAAGATATGATTTATCAAATAAAATCAAAGAATTAAAAAAAGACGATGCTAAAATTCTTTTTGCAGTTATAAAGGCCGCCGGATTTGAAGCAAAAGAAATTATTTTTGGAACTCTTTTGGGAAACTACAGAGACCAAGACGGAAGCTTTACGGGAGAAACGTATCCCATAAATAAAGCTTTTCCTTTTAAGGTAATAAATGAGGAAGGAGAAGACGATTACTCTGCCACCGGATGGCTTGATTGCGCTTTTTGCCGGGTTATAACCGTCTCTAAAAAAGGAGAAGAAAGAAGCAGCATTGTTTGTGCAATTGCAAATGAAATTGAAAGGAGCGTTCCTCTTTCTCCTATTCAAATGACAAACGAGGGTGACATGCTTTGCGAATATCCTCCAAGCCCTAATTTTTTAGGATTGGAATATTTTATAGATCATTGCAGGGATGACAGAAAGCTTAAAGGATGCGTAGGGATTCATAAATATTGCAAAGGGTATATGGACCGCATTCGGTCCACAGAAAAAAGCGATGTTCTTGTTTGTCGCAGATGTCAATTGAGGGTTTATTTCCCAAAAGAAACGGAAACATACGGCGATTTAAGAAATACTCTTGCTAAAATCAAGGGAGAACAGCATGAATAAGACAAAGAAACTTCTTTTATCTTTTCAGCTCTTTCTTATGGAATTAAGGGAATTACCTTCGAAAATAAAAAGACGCATTTGGAATAAGTGCATTTTATTATGGTGGAACCGCCTTTGGATAAGAAAAGATGAATTTCATCCTTCTTTAAACTCTGATGTAGAAGCCATGATGGAAATGACAAAAGAAGAAAAAATGGCCTATTTAAAAGATCTAATGATAAGAAGGAGGATAGCCCATCTTAGAGATCTTGAAGAATAAATTGGTTTATGAATATTTTGGGAGAGCGCGAGTTCTCCCTTTTTTTATAAAGAAAAGTTCTTTAAAGAAGAAAAGAACTGTGGTATAAAGGCAGAAAGGAATTATGGAAAAAGAAAACAAAATCATACTTGTTGACGAAAAAGACAATCAAATAGGAGTGGGATATAAAAACAAAGTGCATAAGGAGGGAAAACTTCACCGGGCTTTTTCCATTTTTATATTCAATTCCAAAGGAGAATTGCTTCTTCAAAAAAGAAACAAGGAAAAATACCATTCCGGGGGTCTTTGGACAAATACCTGCTGTAGCCACCCTTTGCCAAATGAAAGCGTTAAAGAGGCATCTAAAAGGCGGCTAAAAGAAGAAATGGGTATTATTTGTGACCTTGAAGAAATTCACAGTTTTGTCTACAAAAAAAAGTTTGATAACGGTCTTACTGAATACGAGTATGACCATGTTTTGATAGGAAAATCAGATGCTGATCCGAAAATAAACGAAAAAGAAGCGGAAGATTGGAAATGGGTAAATGTCAATTCTTTAAAGAAAGACCTGGAAAATAATCCGGAAAAATACACTTATTGGCTTAGGATGTCATTTTATGACATTCTTTCAAAAATATGAAAATAGTTGTTGGCTCAAAAAATCCGGTAAAATTAAATGCCGTTAAAAATGCCGTAAAAAGAATCTGGCCTGGTTCTGAGGTCTTGGGAATGAAAACTAACTCTGGAGTGAGTAATCAGCCGATGACAAAAAAAGAGGCCATAAAAGGGGCCTTAAACCGGGCAAAACAGTCACTGGAAAATTCCAATGCCGATATGGGAGTTGGGCTTGAAGGGTTTGTTTATCAGAGCGATTTTGGGATGTTTCTTTCCGGATGGGCCGTTGTTGTAGATAGAAAAGGGAAAATAGGAATTGGAGGAGGAGGAGATGTCCTTTTGCCCGAAAAAGTTGCTTCCGAAATAAGGAAGGGAAAGGAGCTTGGATTTGTAATGGATAAATTTATAGGAGAACATAATACAAAGGAGAAACAAGGAACGGTTGGAATTTTGACAAATAATCTTGTTTCAAGAACAAATTCTCTAAAAATAGCGACAATTTTTGCTTTTTCAAGGTTTATTAATCCCGATTATTATAAATAAAATAAATTTGCTTTTTAAGGAGTTTTTTAGTATGGGCTTGAAAAAAGTTCCTTTTTCAACTAGAATAACCCTTATTACTATAAAAATATATGTTTAATTTTTTAAAAAAGAAAAAAGAGCCGGAAAACATTGCCCAGGTATTGATCTATTTAAAAAAGCTAGATGAAGAGAATAACCGGCTTAAAAAAGAAATTGAGAAGCTCAAAGAAGAAAGCTTCTATTTTATTAAAAAAATGGATGTTATAAGATACAATCCTTTTTCAACAATTGGCGGAAACCAAAGCTTTTCGGCCGTTTTTCTTAATAAGAATAATGACGGAGCGATTATTACAGGTCTTTATGCCGAAGGAGGAAGCAGAGTTTACGCAAAGCCAATAGAAAAAGGAAATTCTAAATATTCTCTGTCAAAAGAAGAAGAACAGCTTCTTAGGGAAACAACAGATAAAAAATAGTTTTTTGCTGTTTTAAAAGTTGTTTTATCTTTGCTTAAAAGTATTCCCATTGGCACTTAAAATTATGAAAAAAGAAAAAGAAAAAATCACAACCCGTCCTCCTGTAGTTGTTATTATGGGGCACGTTGACCATGGAAAGTCAAGCATATTGGAAAGCATAAAGGACTTGAAAATAACAGAAAAAGAATCGGGGGGAATAACCCAGCACATAGGAGCGTATGAGATTGAGCACGAAGAGAAAAAAATCACTTTTATTGATACGCCCGGACACGAGGCTTTTTCTTTAATGAGAGCAAGAGGAACAAGAATTGCGGATATTGCCGTTCTTGTTGTTGCTGCCGATGAAGGAGTAAAAAAACAAACAGAAGAAGCTATTTCTCACATAAAAGAAGCAAAAATTCCTTTTGTTGTTGCGATAAATAAAATCGATAAGCAAAGCGCTAATCCTGAAAAAGTAAAACTTGGTCTTGCTGAAAAGGATATTTTAGTTGAAGACCTGGGAGGGAAAATTCCTTCCGTTAATGTTTCAGCTACGACAAAACAGGGTATAAAAGATCTTTTGGATATGATTATTTTACTTGGAGATTTAGAAGACCTAAGAGCAGATCTTTCAAAGAACGCAAAAGGAGTTGTTATTGAATCTCGCCTTGATTCAAGGAGAGGCCCTGCGGTAAGCGTTATTATTACGGAAGGAATTTTAAAAAAAGGAGAAAATATACGTTCTCTTTCTTCTTCAGGAAAAGTGAAGATAATGGAAAATTTTAAAGGAGAACAAATTTCAGAGGCCTATCCTTCAATGCCCGTCCTTATACTTGGGTTTGATAAAATTCCCAGTGCGGGAGAAGAAATAGAATCTGTTTCTGAAGGAGAAAAAATGAAAGAGTTAGAAGAAAAAAAAGAAATATTTTCTTCTTTTAAAGGAGCAGAAGGAAAAAAAATGCTAAACCTTATTATAAAAGCGGATGTTCTTGGTTCTCTTGAAGCACTAGAGGGGATTTTGAGAAAAATTCCAAGCGAAAAAGTTGCAATAAAAATCATAAAGGCGGAAGCGGGGAACATTGACGAATCAGACATAAAACTTGCCAAAGGAACAAATGCCAAGATTATCGGTTTTAGGACAAAAACAAGCCAAATAGCGGAAAGTTTGGCCTTAAGAGAGAAAATAAGAATAATTAATTTTGAAATTATTTATGAATTTGAAGATGCAATAAGAAATTTTCTACTTCGCCTTGTTGAGCCGGAATTAATAAAAAAAGAAGCCGGCAAAATTAAAATTTTGGAAGTTTTTAAAACGGATAAAAAATCCCAGGTTATAGGAGGAAAGGTTCTTTTAGGAGAAGTAAAAAAGAATTCTATTGTTGATATCATAAGAAACAATGAAAAAATAGGAGAAGGAAAAATTTCAGGACTTCAAAAAAACAAGAAAAATGCAGGAGAGGTTATTAAAGGAGAAGAATGCGGAATGCTTTTTCAAATTAAAGAAGACGTATTTGTCGAAAGGGGCGATATTCTTGTTGCCTATACAGAAGAAAAGATTAAAGGAGAATTATGAAGCGTCTTTCAAGTGTTGATAATCTTATAAGGAAGGAAGTTTCAAACATTATACTGAAAACCCTTGATATAGGAAGAAACATCCTTACTACTGTAACAAGAGTGGAAACGTCTTCCAATATTATTGAGTCAAAAGTATATATTTCCGTTATTCCGGAAAAAGAATTTGATCGTGTCTTAAGAATACTTAATAGAAATATTTATCACATTCAGCAAGAACTAAATAAACAATTGAAAATAAGGCCTGTTCCGAGAATTGTTTTTTTGAAGGAAGATAAAACAAAATCAGCAGATAAAGTTGAAAGAATGCTTGACTCATTGAAAAATAAGGAATAAGAGGTTATTATAACCAAATTGACTAGGCCTGGTAGCCAAGCAGCAAGGCAACGGTCTGCAAAACCGTTATACGTGGGTGCAATTCCCGCCCAGGCCTCCCGTAAAATTAGTTTACCATATGATAAAATGGACTAATGAGAAAAAGATCATGGACAATAGAACAGCTTAAGAAGGCCGTTAAAAATTCAACAAGTTTTCGTCAAGTTTTAGGTAAACTGAATTTAAAAGAAGCTGGCGGAAATTATTTTCAACTTGAAAAATATATTAAGGAATTTGAAATAAATATTTCTCATTTTAAAGGCAGAGGATGGAATAAAGGGCTGCATCTTGATTTTAAACCTAGAGTTTCTTTAGAAAAAATACTTGTTCAAAATAGTTATTTTCAAAGCTATAAGTTAAAAAATAGATTAATTAAAGAAGGATTTAAATTAGCTTGTTGTGAAGAATGCGGGTGGGCAAAAAAAAGCAAAGATGGCCGTATTCCTATTGAATTGGATCATATAAATGGCGATGTTAATGATAATCGATTAAAAAATTTAAGAATTTTGTGTCCAAATTGTCATTCTTTAAAAAATACTCATAGGGGTTGTAATAAAAAAAACGGGCGAGTGGCGGAAAGGCATACGCACAACACTTAAAATGTTGCGAGGATTACCTCATATGGGTTCGACTCCCATCTCGCCCAC
>JAQVFW010000012.1 GCA_028697015.1 Candidatus Paceibacterota bacterium | reverse complement strand
TTAAATTGCAAAAAGGAAGGAAGTTATATCTGCAAAGAATGCGAGATTTTTATCTCAGAAAACTTTTTGATTTGTCCTATTTGCAAAAAGCCAAGTTTTTTTGGAGAAACTCATAAAGAATGCAAAAGAAGATATGGGATAGACGGCCTTGTAAGTATTTGGGATTATGACGGGATTATAAAGATGGGCATTTGCAGTGCCAAAGATAGCGGAATATTTGATGTTATAACCGAACTTACAGAAAGGGCTTTTTATGCTTTGTCTTTGGAGCAAAACAGAAGATTCAAGTATTTTTTGTCTTTTCTGTTAATTGAAGATTTCCATATTTTTTATGTTCCTATAAAGAGTAAAAAAGAAAAAGAAAGGGGATTTAATCAGTCGGAAATTATTGCAAAAAAATTTGGAAAGATTTTCAATAAAACTCCCCTTCCTTTTCTTAAAAAAAGAGCTGATTTATCAGAATGGAGAAAAGATAATTTCTATGTTGTAAAAGAAGATTTAAAGGAATTTAAAAAAGCCGTTTTAATCGATGATTTTTTATTTTCCGGAGAAACGATAAAAGAGTGTGCCAGAGTTTTAAAAAAGGCGGGGATAGAAGAGATATGGGGATTTACTCTTGGAAGGGCTGTTTAGATTGTATATAAGCAATTTGGAACTTTACAAGATATTATAGAATTGATAGAATGAAGAAAGCTGAATTTATAGCTTAATCTTATGAAGCGGAAAATTAATCTTTTAGCAAAACTTCTCATTGTTGCTTTTGTCGCTTTTCTTTTTGTTTTCCTTTTTTTTGGAATATTCGGAGAAGAAGGAGTTAAAATGATAAGGAGTATTTTTCAGGGGGGAGAAGGAGGAGTTTTTGCCGAAGGATACGGGGGCTACGGATATGAAGACGATCCCGATCCGGAAGATCCCGAAGAAGAGCCCGGACCTGATCCTGAAGAAGAGCCGGATATGCCCGAACCAAACGGCTTTTATCCTGATTCCGATAGAAAATTAATTGTGGAATTCCAATCTTATTGCTACTCTATGGGAGAAGGTGAAATACTTTTTTCATGGGCGGGCCTTGATCCTCAGAAGGAATATATCTTTCAGATATGGGAAGATGATACTTTAATAATTAACAAAGAAAACCTCAATTCGACCAGCACTCTTGTTTACGTTAAAGAAGATCCTATTTATGGCTACGGGATTGGAGGGGAAATTGGATTTGGAAAAAATTACAAGCCGAGGGTTCAAAATTACGGAGACGGAGAAGATTGGATAGATTATGATGAAAGCATTGACAGTCAATGTGCTTTAGTAGGAGGTACTAATATGCCTCTTTCTTTTGGCGATAAGGGAGATTGCAATCCTGACGGATTTAATCTTGATACTAATAATCTTACATTTACAACGGCCTCTCATCCTTTTCCTTATGTAAGATACAGCCAATCGCCTGAAAAGTTAGACATTGAAACAGAAATTACTTTTACTTTTACCGGCTGGTGTTATGATGTTAATTGTTCTACTTATTCTTGGACATTTGACAATGCGGACCCTTCTTCTGTTAACGGTTCTGTCGCTACAACAACATTTATTGAAGAAAAAAGAACTAGTATAGGCCTTCTTGTTGAAGACGAAGACCAGTATGGTTGCTTATATTCAAGAGAGCCGAGAGTTGGGCTTATTCTATCTCCTACATGGAGAGAGATTCCTCCGTTTTTTTAATGTCGTTTTGTCTTGACATTTTCTTTTCTTTAACTAGAATTGTAAGCGGGGGTGAGAGATATTAAAAATATTCTCAAAAGGACAGTGAAATTTAGTAAAGGAGGTTAAACAATATTGCCGGACGATGTCCGAGTTCGGCCTCGAGGACCGAGCCAAGTTTATTGAGTTTTACCCCCCCATTAAAGGAAGAAACCTTATTGGTTTCTTTTTTTAATTCTGCTATAATTTGAAAATGACAGCAAAAAGATAGCTAACTATTTTAAAAATGAAAAAATTTATCGATATTATTACAGTTATTATTTTGATTATTTTATCTATTTGGTACGTTGTTACTTATATTGTTCCGAATTTTTAATAAAAAACCCGCCAGTTTAATGTGATTATCATAAAAATTGGCGGGGTTTTATTTTCAAATCCTATTTTACTTTACAATTCTTCCTCTTCTTCTTCCTCCTCCTCTTCTTCTCCTGTTTCTATATCCTCTTCAAGATCTTCTTCAGGAAGTTCATCTTGCCAGCTTTCTTCTTCCATGAGGAAGGATTTTAATACGTCTTTTTCCATGTTGTTTTAATTTTTAAAATTTAGCGACCTTTGGAAGCTTTCCCTTTGTCTTGGAATTGCCCCTTTTTTTATTTCACCACTATTATAGAAATAGAAACTTTTGTGTCAACCCCAAATATGCACTGCTATTCACAGGAGAGCATTTTTCCATTATTATATAGGAAAGGAGAAAGGAGTAAATTAAAAAACAAACTGATTCTCTTTTACAAATTTTAATATCTTATTTTTATGAAAAAAAATTCAGAAAAAGGATTTTCCCTTTTTTTATCAATTCTTCTTATATCAATTATTCTTGCCGTAATTTTCGGCCTTTCGGCAATGCTTCTTTCTCAGCATAAAATGATAAAAGAAGTCGGCAAGTCCGTTAATATTTTTTATGCCGCTGAAACAGGGGCGGAAAGAGCGCTTTTTGAGGTCTTTAAAACAGAAGGAAATATTGAGCATATTTATGAAGAAGAGCTTGATAGCGGTTCGGAATACACTGTTCATATTTATTGCTGCACTCCTGGGGCAGGATGCGATTTTGTTTATGAACCGGCTGAAAATTGTCCGGTAATTGACAATGGAAGCCCAAAATACGATGAAAATTGCGATGCCAGCAGATTTTGCATTTATTCAACAGGATCTTTTGACGGAACGAAAAAAACTCTTGAAATCAAAATTTATTGATTCTTTTAAAAAGAAATGAAAAAAGAGGAAGCTAAAAAGCGCATAAAAAAGCTTATTGAGATTATAAACTACCATAGGCGCCTTTATCATGTTTTTGACAGGCAGGAGATTTCAGATGCCGCTCTTGATTCTTTAAAGAAAGAACTTTTTGACCTTGAGCAGAAGTTCCCTCAACTTATCACTCCCGATTCTCCGACCCAGAGAGTGGGAGGAAAACCTCTTGAAAAGTTTAAAAAAGTAAAGCATTTTGAAAAGATGTTTTCTTTAAACGATGCTTTTTCAAAGGAAGATGTAAACAGCTGGGTTGAAAGAATTTCCAAGCTTCTTGATGAAGAAGAAAAAAAAAGAATTGATTTTTATTGCGAATTAAAAATAGACGGCCTTGCAGTCGAACTTTTATACGAAGAAGGGCTTTTAAAGATTGGCTCAACTCGGGGAGACGGGATAATAGGAGAAGATGTTACTCAAAATCTTAGAACAATAGAGGCAATTCCTTTAAAAATAAAAACAGAAGAAAAAAAGACGGTTGTTCGGGGAGAGGTCTTTTTGTCCTCTGAAGAATTTATAAAAGCGAATAAGGAAAGAAAAAAAAGAGATCTGCCTCTTTATGCAAGCCCTAGAAATTTGGCAGCCGGTTCGATTCGCCAGCTTGATTCGAAGATTACTTCTTCAAGAAATCTTGATTTTTTCACCTATGATCTTATTGGTCTTCCAAATGGAACTCATAAAGAAAAACATGAGAAATTAAAAGAAATGGGATTTAGAGTCAGTTCTCATAATAGGTACTGCAGAAACCTTGAGGAGGTTTATAATTTTTATGAAGATGCGCAGAAGAAAAGAGAGGCGCTTTCTTATGAAATTGACGGAGTGGTTGTTATTATAAACAAAAATGAAATATTCAATAAGCTTGGCAGTGTTGGAAAAGCATCAAGGGGAGCGATTGCTTTTAAATTTCCCGGAGTTCAAGCAGTTAGCATAATCGAAGACATCAGGATTCAAGTTGGACGTACGGGAGCACTGACTCCAGTTGCCGTTTTAAAGCCGGTTAAAATAGGGGGAGTTATTGTTTCAAAGGCAACTCTCCATAATGAAGATGAAATAAGACGGCTTAATTTGAAAATTGGAGATACGGTCATTGTTGAAAGAGCGGGAGATGTTATTCCCGATATAGTAAAGCCGTTCTTGGAACTGCGGACGGGGAAGGAAAAAGAGTTTAAAATGCCCGAATTTTGCCCTGTTTGCGGCAAAAAAACAAAAAAAGAAAAAGCTCTTTATTACTGTCCGAATAGAAATTGCTATGCTATTTTCAAAAGAAGTTTTTACCATTTTGTTTCAAAAAAGGCCTTTAATATAGACGGTCTCGGGCCTAAAATAATTGACCGTCTTATTGAAAAAAAACTTGTTCTTGATCCTGCTGATTTGTTTGATTTAAAGAAAGAGGACTTAGTTCCTCTTGAGAGGTTTGCCGATAAGTCGGCAGAGAATATTATTTCATCAATAAAATCAAAAAGAAAAATTACTCTTGATCGTTTTATTTATGCTTTGGGGATAAGAGGAGTTGGAGAGGAAACGGCAAGGGATTTGGCAAATAATTTTAAAAGTATAAAAGCGCTTGAAGATAGCGCAAAAGAAGAACTGGAAGCAATAGGGAACATAGGCCCTGTTGTGTCTTCTTTCATTTATAAATGGTTTTCTGACATAAAAAATAGGAAATATTTGGAAAAATTAAAAAAAGTTGTTGAAATATCAAATATTAAAGAAACAAAAAGTGAAAAATTGAAAGGAAAAAGCTTTGTTTTCACCGGCGAGCTTAATTCAATAACAAGGGAAAAAGCCAAGGAAAAAGTAAGAATGCTTGGCGGAAAAGTTTCAAGCTCTGTCTCGGAGAATATTGATTATCTTGTTTTAGGGGATAATCCAGGATCAAAATTAAAAAGAGCGAAAGAAAAGGAGATTAAAATTATTAAAGAAAATGATTTTTTAAAATTATGTTCTTGAGACATTTGAAAAAATTTAATTGGAGGATTGTTTTTTTTGCCGTTTCTCTTTCTCTGTTGGGAATGATTTCAATTTATTCAAGTCAGGGAGATTCTTCTAATTTTTTAAAACAAGCTGTTTTTTTGACTACTGGGCTTATGCTAATGACAGTTGTAAGTTTTTTTGATTGGAGAGTTTTTAAAGAAAATTCTTATATTATTCTTTTTTTATATTTTCTTTTTATAATTTCTCTTATCGGACTTTTTTTCTTTGCTCCGGAGATAAAAGGAGCAAAAAGATGGTATAAAATCGGTGATCTTTCTTTTGACCCCCTTGAGGTTGGAAAAATTATTCTTATTATTCTTTTTGCAAAGTACTTTTCAATGAGGCATGCTGAAATGTATAAATTAAGGCATATTTTCTTTTCGGGAATTTATGTTCTTATTCCTTCTATTTTTGTTTTTTTCAGGCCTGATATGGGCTCTGCCGTCATTCTTATTTTCCTTTGGCTAGGAGTCCTTCTTTTTTCAGGAATAAAGCTTCGTTATTTTATAACCATTATTTTAATAGGCCTTATTATTTTTGGAATAGGATGGTCATTCTTTTTGAAGGATTATCAGAAAAGCAGGATTATAAATTTCATTTCTCCTCAAGAAGATCCTTTGGGAGCTGGATGGAGCCAAATTCAGTCAAAGATAGCAATAGGTTCTGGCGGGATTTTCGGACAAGGGGTTTTAATGGGTTCTCAGACGCAGTACGGATTTTTATCAGAGCCCCATACTGATTTTATTTTTGCCGCTATTGCAGAAGAGATGGGTTTTTTAGGGTCTTTTGCTCTCTTTTTTATTTTTTTGCTCTTAATAAGAGAACTTTTTAAAATTGTTTTCTACTCAAAGTCCAATTTTTCTCGTCTTTTTAGCGCCGGACTGGCGGTTCTTTTGATGGCTCAATTTTTTGTGAATATAGGGATGAATTTGGGAATTTTGCCTGTTGTCGGGATACCTCTTCCTTTTGTAAGCTATGGAGGATCTTCTTTAATATCGCTTTTTCTTTCCCTTGGAATTATACAGAGCATAAAAACGCATTAAGTATAATTGACTTTTTTTTGTTTTATGGGAAAATGAAAAAAGAAATAAAAATTTTGCAATGGGATTATTTAGAAAAATATTTAAAATTAAGCCGAAAAAATTTCTTGGGATAGATATGGGGACTTCTTCTTTAAGAGTGGTTGAACTTGGTCGCAGGGGAAAAAAAATATGGCTTGAGAATTATGGAGAAGCACCACTTGAAATACCCGATAGTTTTTCAGAAGCAGGTGAAAAGTTTTTAGCTCCGGAAAAAGAAACCGCTGATATTTTGGTAAAAATATGCAAAGCAGCCAAGATAAATACAAAGGATGCAAGTATTGCCGTTCCTGATTTTTTTAGTTTTTATGTTGCATTTAATCTTCCCACTATGGCAAGGGATGAAATTATCCAGGCCGTTGAATATGAGGTGAGGCCTCACATACCTCTCCCTCTTTCTGAAATTACTCTCGATTGGATGATTACCGAGGGAGAACCTTCAAAAACTCCTCTTAAGATTTTGGTAGTTGCCGTTCCAAACAACATTATTCATTATTATCGCGAAATTGCCAATTTGGCAGGATTACGCCTTAAAACCATAGAGCCGGAAGTATTCGGCCTAACTAGGGCTTTAATAGGACAAGAAGATGAAAAAGAAATTATAGGGCTTATAGATTTCGGAGCTAAAAGCACAACCTGCAATATTGTGGAAAAAGGGGTTTTAAAAATGAGCCACAGTTTTAGGACTGGAGGTACTGAATTTACAAATACTCTAGTCAGGTCTCTTAATATAGGGTATAATGAAGCAGAAAAAGCGAAAAGAGAGGAAGGAATAAGAAAAGATGGAAAAACGAAAGAGTTGTTGCTTCCGGTTGTTGATTCTGCACTGGAAGAAATTAAAAAAGTTTTCAGGGACTATTTTAAAAAAGAAGGGAAAAAAGTTGAAAAAATCATTATTTTTGGATCTTCCGCTCTTTTGCCGGGGCTTGCAGAATATCTTAAAAGTCAGCTTGGAAAAGAAATTGAAAACGCAGATCCTTTTAAAAATATTTCTTTTCCTTCTTCTTTGGGAAATCTTAGCCAAAAAAGAAAAATGTCCCTTGCTATTCCGATTGGAGTTGCTATAAAAGAACTAAGGAAATAAAAATATCTAAAAAATGTTTTGCGCCGTATAAAAAATATTAATAAAAAAATATGGCTATAGAAATCACTCAAAAAAGAAAAGAAAAAAAAGAAAGCAATTCAATTGTTCTTTTCCTTTCTTTTTTTCTTTTAATTCTTTTTTTAGGAGCTTACGGATATCTTTTTATTTCTTCAAGGAATATAAAAGAAGAAATAAGTGAAAAAAATTCCCAAATAGGAGCCATTTTAAGCGAAAGAAAAGAAATTGAAGATGAGGTTTTAAGGCATAAAAAGAATATTGCGGATTTTAAAAAAGTTTTTGAAGAGCATAAAAATGTCGTAAGGGTTTTTTCGGTTGTTGAAAATCTTTCCCATCCCTATGTTTGGTTCCCGGCTTTCAATTTTGAAGTTGAAACGGGTAAAGCAAATCTCTCGGGAATGGCCAGGGATTTTACTTCTTTAGGCCAGCAAATTATGATTTTAAAAAATATTCCAGGATTAAGGGGAGTGAATGTTTCCGGAATCCAGGCAATTGATAATGGAGTTTCTTTTTCACTTTCTTTTTCCATTGATCCGCAAACATTAAAATGATAAACATTAAATTTTATATAGGTCCGGCAATTATAATCTTAACTATTTTGGCTGTTCCTGTTTTTCTAGTACCCTATTACAACGATTTTCAAAGATTGGAAGCGGATTTAAGAATAAAAGAAAGGCAGATAGAAAGAGAAAAAGAATATTCTGTTTCTTTGAAAGTAGCGCAAGACAGATTGTTTGGATATCAAACCGAGCTTAAAAAAATCGAATCGGCAATTCCTCAAGGAGATCTTGTTGTTCCTGAATTCTATAATTTTATAAAACAGGAAATTGCAAACAGCGGAATTATTCTTCAGGGCATCTCAATAGGAAAGCCCTTTGTCGTTGAAGTTGGTTCAAATCTGGAAAAAACAACATTTTCAGTCACCGTTGTCGGAACTTACAGTTCTTTTAAGAGTTTTCTTTCCACTCTTTACAGAAATTCAAGAATTGTCAGCGTTGACTCTATTTCAATGGGTTCTGCCAATGAAGATGGTTTCTTCCAATTTGGATTAACGCTTGGAGTTTATTCTTACGGAACCGGCAGTTAATAAATTTTTAACTTTAGAATTATGGCAATTATTTTTCAAAAAGAAAAAAGAAGGCAAAAATATCTTTTAATTTCTCTTGCTGTTCTTTTTTTTGTCATGGTTGTTCTTTTTTCAGTAGAGTTTTTTGTAAGAAGAGGAGTTTATATCTATGAACAATCAGAGAGTCCTATTGTAAAGGAAGTTGATATTGATTTTGAACTTTTAGAAAGAGCAAGGGATATGAGGCCTTTTGAAAGAATAGAACCGCTTTCCGGAGTTGAGAGAAGAGGAAGGGGAAATCCCTTTATTTCTTATGAAAGTGAAACAGAAAGCGACTTTATAGACCTTTTTAATATTGATCTTGAAGAAGAAATACCCCTGCCTTAAAAAGATATGAATATTACAAAAGAACTGGTAAAAAAAGGAATAATTGACAAAAGCGAAGCGGCTTTTATAGAAAATGAATCTAAATCTTCAGAGAGAACCGAAGAGGATGTTATTTTGGAAAAAGAAATTGTTTCTGAAGATTTTCTTTTCCAGCTGAAAAGCGAAATATTAAGAATTCCTTTAAAAACAATATCTTCTGAGAACATAGAGCTAAAGACGCTTGAGATAATTCCTGAAGAATCAGCCCGTTATTATAAAATGATTTCTCTTTCAAGAGAGAATAATTATCTTGATGTCGGTATGGTTTATCCTGAAGATTTGAAAGCAAGAGAAGCTCTTGAATTTTTAGCAAGGCAAAGCAAGGTAAATTATAATGTTTTTTTGATTCTTCCGAGCGAGTTTGAAAAGATTTTAAGAAAATACAGGACGCTAAAACAGGAAGTGGGCAAGGCCCTTGAAGAGCTTGAAGAAGATGTAAGAAAAAAGATAACGGAAACAGAAGAAAAAGGGAAGCAAATAGAAGGAATAGTGGAAGAAGCTCCCATTTCAAAGGTGGTTGCCGTTGTTCTTCGTCATGCCGTTGACGGAAAAGCTTCGGATGTTCATATTGAGCCGGGAAAGGAAAGAGTAAGAGTAAGATTTCGTCTTGACGGCATTCTTTATCCAAGCTTGTTTCTTCCTCTTAAAATTCATGCCGCTATAATCTCAAGAATTAAGATTCTTTGCAGCTTGAAGATAGATGAAACGAGAATTCCCCAAGATGGCCGTTTTTCCGCTAAAATAAGCGGCAATGATGTTGATTTCCGTGTATCTACATTGCCAACTTCTTTTGGAGAAAAAGCGGTTATCAGAATTCTTGATTCAAGCCAGAGAAAAATTGATTTTGAATCTCTGGGACTTACAGGAAGAAATCTTGAATTGATTAAAAAAATGTTAATTAAGCCCTTTGGGATGATACTTTCAACAGGGCCTACAGGGTCGGGAAAAACAACTACCCTTTATGTAGCTCTTGGACTTTTGAATAAGGAAGAAAAAAACGTTGTTACTCTTGAGGATCCTGTCGAATATTTTATGGAAGGAGTAAATCAATCACAAGTGAAGCCGGAAATAGGGTATAACTTTGTAAACGGATTAAGGCACATACTTCGCCAGGACCCGGATGTCATTATGGTTGGAGAAATCAGAGACAAAGAAACTGCTTCTCTTGCCGTTCATGCCGCCCTCACAGGGCACATAGTTTTATCTACTCTCCACACTTCAAACAGCTTTGGAGTTATCCCCAGGCTTATTGATATGGGAGTAAAACAATTTCTTATCCCGCCGACTTTGAAGATAGCTATTGCTCAAAGATTAGTCAGAAAGCTTTGCCCTTATTGTAAGAAGAAGACAAAACTTAACTCAAAATTGGAAGAAATTGTTAAAAAAGATCTTGAAAGCCTTCCTGCAGCTGTAAAGGAAGAAAATAAGATTTCTTCGGAGATAGTCGTTTATGAAGCGGTTGGCTGCGCAAGATGCAGAAAAATCGGCTATTCGGGCAGAATAGGATTGTATGAAATTTTGGAAATAACAGACGAAATCAAAGAAATTGTTCTTAAAAATCCTTCCGAGACAGCTATTAAAAAAGAATCTTACAGGCAAGGAATGGTTACAATGCGCCAAGACGGATTTATTAAAGCTATTGAGGGAGTTACGACGATTGAAGAGGTTTTAAGAACAACCGAAGAAAGCTGATAAAATACAAAATATTAAAAATTGAAAACAATTATGAAAAAAATATTACTAGTGGAAGACGACTCTTTTTTGTCAAACATATATTCTATTAAATTAAAAGAAGCAGGTTTTTCAGTTGAACTTGCCTTTAGCGGAGAAGAAGCGGTAAAAAAAGCAAAAGAGCAAAAGCCAGACCTTATTCTTCTTGATATTATTCTGCCCGGAATAAGCGGATGGGAAGCGCTTGAAAAAATAAGGAAGGAAGAAGGTCCGCAAGGGTCAAAGGTTCTTGTTCTTTCTAATTTGAATAAAGAAACAGAGATTGATAAAGGAACCAAACTTGGAGTTGTAAAACATCTTGTTAAAGCTCATTACACTCCAAGCGATATCATAGAAGAAATAAAAGAAACCTTGAAACGCTGATGGAACAATCATCTTTATTAAAAGAACTATTGGAAATTGCAATTGACGCAGGAGCATCTGATCTCCATATTACTCCTGATAATTATCCTGCTTTGCGCGTTGCCGGAAACCTTATTTTTCTTAAAAAGACCAGGAAAATAAGCGAGGAAGAAGCATCTGATTTTGCTTTTGAGCTTATGGGAAAAGAAAGAAAAGAAGCATTCTTAAGGGACAGACAGATTGATTTTTCTTATGATTTTAAAAAGAACGCAAGATTCAGAGTGAATGCTTTTTTTCAAGAAAGAACCGTTGCTTGCGCTCTTCGCCTTATTTCAAGCAAAGTGCCTACTATTGAACAGTTGAAACTTCCGAAAATACTGCATGACTTTATACGTCATCCCCAGGGTTTTATTCTTGTTACCGGGCCTTCAAGCCAAGGAAAGTCAACTACTCTTGCCTCCATGTTAAATGAAATCAGCACTACAAGGTCAGAGCATATTATAACAATTGAAGATCCGATAGAATATACTCTTGAAGAAAACGGATCGATTATAAATCAAAGAGAAGTAGGAAGAGACGCTGTGGGTTTTAAAGAAGCCCTTAAGGCGTCCTTCAGGCAGGACCCTGATGTTATTATGATAGGGGAAATGAGGGACAATGAAACAATGGCCACTGCAATTACGGCTGCTGAAACCGGACATCTTGTTTTTGCCACGCTTCACACAAATTCTGCTTTTCAAACGATTCACAGAATAGTTGATTCTTTTCCATCTGACCAGCAAAATCAAATAAGGGCTCAGTTGTCAGGATCTCTTATTGCTGTAATTTCCCAGCGTCTTGTTCCTTGCTTAAAAGGCGGTCTTATTCCGGTTTGCGAAATAATGATAAATACGCCTGCTACGGCAAATTTAATAAGAGAGAATAAGATACATGAAATTCCTTTAGTAATAGAAACATCAATGGAATCCGGAATGATTTCTCAAAACAGATCTCTTGCTAATTTGATAAAAGCAAAGGAGATTGACCTTGATGTCGCTTTAAATTATTCGCAAAACCCGAATGAATTAAGAAGCATGCTTTCTTAAAAGTTTAAATAATGATTATTTTATGAAATTTAATTATCAAGCAAGAACTGAATTGGGAGAAATAAAAGTCGGAACGGTAGAGGCAATGGATAGAGAATCCGTTTTTAAAATTTTAAAGGACCGCGGTTTTTATGTCACTTTTGTTGAAGAAGCAAAGATTCCTTTTTATGCGAGAAAAGTTAAAATATTTGATAAAATCAAAAAAAAGGATGTGGCGGCATTTTCAAGACAGATTGCGATAATGTTTAAATCCAGAATTCCTCTTGTTGAAATATTTCAAACACTGAGCAAACAAACAACCAGTGCCAATCTTAAAGATAAAATACTTAAAATTTCAAGGGAAATAGAAGGAGGAGCGTCTCTTTCTGATGCCTTTTCAATGTATCCGGGAGTATTTTCTCCCTTTTACGTTAATATGGTAAAATCGGGGGAAACTTCCGGAAAACTGGTTGATGCTTTTCTTTATCTTGCCGATTATTTAGAAAAAGAAGAAAGTTTTAAAAGGAAAATAATAGGAGCAATGATTTATCCTGTACTTATTCTTTTTGTTTTCGTAGCGGTAGTTGGTCTTGCTGTTATTTTTATCATTCCTCAACTCGCGGTTTTGCTTGAAGAAACCGGAGGAGATCTTCCTCTTTTAACCAGAATTGTAATCTGGGGTTCTGAATTTGGAAAAACAAAAGGATGGATTATTTTGATTTTTCTTGTTCTTCTGGTTTATGGTTTCTTAAGATGGATTAAAACAATAAAAGGAAAAAGATTTTTTGATAAAATAGTGATTAAAATTCCAATGTTGAAAGATTTTCTTAAAAAGCTTTATCTTGCCCGTATTGCTTTGAATTTATCAACTCTTATTTCCGGAGGCCTTCCTATTGCCTTATCTCTTGAAGTTACCGGAGAAGTTGTTGGAAACAGTGTTTACAGAGATATTTTAATGAAAACAAGAAATGGCGTTAAGCAGGGAGAGCCGATTAGCTCTACTTTTGGACAATACCCGAATGAAATTTCTCCTTTTTTCTATCAGATGGTCGTCGTAGGGGAAAAAACGGGAACTATAGATTCTTCCTTAAAAAACGTAGTTTATTTTTACGAGGAAGAGATTGAAAGGGAATTGGCAAATTTTATTAAAATAATAGAGCCGGTCTTAATTATTATTTTAGGTCTTATAGTTGGGGGATTGATGGCGGCGATACTTATTCCGATTTATTCAATTAGCATGGTTTAAAAGCTATTTCTAAGCAATTTTCTTGATTAACATCCATAAAAAATATATAATAAGAGAAAAGGTCGAAAACCTTTCACAAAACTTACTTTCAAAAAAATGAAAATCTTCACCAAAAAGGAAAAAGGTTTTACCCTAATTGAGCTTCTTGTGGTTGTTGCCATAATCGCAATCCTTGCTTCTATTGTTCTTGTCTCTTTAAGCGGAGCAAGAAACAGAGCAAAGGATGCTAGAATTATGGCCGCCCTTGCCCAAGTAAGGCCAATAGCGGAGATAATTTATTCAAGCAGCAATGCATATGATACCATTTGCGGTGGTGCTTCAGCGCTTGGATCAAGCGAAGGATTGTCTACCCTTGCTGATGATATAACTTTTAATCAAAGCGCAGATGACGTTGCTTGCTATGCTTCAGGAGACGATTATTGTATTGCCGCAAAGCTTAACGCTACTGGTTCATTTTGTATCAGTTCTGACGGAGTAGCGAGAGCCAATAGTTTAACTACGGCCCAATCCTGCGCGGATGCGACAACCAGTTGCGGTTCTTAATTGATATTTTAGGTAAAATATTTGGAAAAATAGGATAAGTTTGCTGTTTGGTTTTCAAATTCAAGCATTAAGTTTTTTAAAACTTGATTAACATCCATAAAAAATATATAATAAGAGAAAAGGTCGAAAACCTTTCACAAAACTTACTTTCAAAAAAATGAAAATCTTCACCAAAAAGGAAAAAGGTTTTACCCTAATTGAGCTTCTTGTGGTTGTTGCCATAATCGCAATCCTTGCTTCTATTGTTCTTGTCTCTTTAAGCGGAGCGAGAAACAGAGCAAAGGATGCGAGGATAATATCCGCTCTTTCCCAAGTAAGGCCAATAGCGGAGATAGCTTATTCGGGAGACGGGCAATACAATGGTATTTGCACTTCTGCCGGTACGGCTTTTGGCTCAACTGACGGACTTTCGGTTATAGCTGCCGATATTACTTTAAATCAGGATTCTGGCGATATTTTATGCAAGGCGTACGGAGACGATTATTGTATTGCTGCCGGACTTAATGCAGGAGGTTCATTCTGCATTAGTTCTGACGGAGTGGCAAGATCTATTCCTGGTTCAAGTACGGGAGATGCTTGTCCTGCAACCTCGACCAGTTGCGGAGCATAACAGAAATATTTTAATTTTGGATTTAAAAACCCGCCAGGTTGCGGGTTTTTAAATTTAAAACTTGATTAACATCCATAAAAAATATATAATAAGAGAAAAGGTCGAAAACCTTTCACAAAACTTACTTTCAAAAAAATGAAAATCTTCACCAAAAAGGAAAAAGGTTTTACCCTAATAGAGCTTCTTGTGGTTGTTGCCATAATCGCAATTCTTGCCTCTATTGTTCTTGTCTCTTTAAGCGGAGCAAGAAACAGAGCAAAAGATGCTAGAATTATGGCCGCCCTTGCCCAAGTAAGGCCAATAGCGGAGATAATTTATTCAAGCAGCAATGCATATGATACCATTTGCGGTGGTGCTTCAACGCTTGGATCAAGCGAAGGATTGTCTACCCTTGCTGATGATATAACTTTTAATCAAAGTGCAGATGACGTTGCTTGCTATGCTTCAGGAGACGATTATTGCATTGCCGCAAAGCTTAACGCTACCGGTTCATTCTGTATCAGTTCTGACGGGGTAGCAAAAGTCGTTGATTCGACTCCGGCAAATGCTTGTCTTACAGCTTCATCAAGCTGTTCAGAATAGCTTAAAATTTGGAAAAACGTTTGAAAAATAGCGGGGCGATGTTTTTGCCTCGCTATTTTTAAAAGATTGACAATTTTTTTATGATTTTTTTTATCGGATTTTTTGTTTTTATATCAGGCCTTTCGGTGGGAAGTTTTTTAAATTGCATTATTTGCCGGCTTGAAAAAGAAGAGAGCATCAAGGGAAGGTCTTATTGTCCAAAATGCGGGCATGTTTTGTCTTTTTTAGACCTTTTTCCCTTGCTTAGTTTTTTGTTTCTCAAAGGAAAATGCAGGTATTGCAAAAAGAAAATATCTTTCCAATATCCTCTGGTTGAAATAATAACTGGCATAGTTTTTCTGCTTATCTTTAAA
Organism: Candidatus Paceibacterota bacterium; assembly: GCA_028697015.1. Classification (NCBI taxonomy): domain Bacteria; kingdom Bacillati; phylum Minisyncoccota; species Minisyncoccota bacterium. The sequence continues at coordinate 6,542 of JAQVFW010000012.1, read as the reverse complement.
TATCAGCTTTCTTTTTCAAGTGATATTTGGAGCTTTGGATTTATTTTTAATTTTTTGTCTTTAGTTATTATCTCCTCTTTTTTAATAATAGTTTTTATTTATGATTTTAAGCATTTTTTAATTCCGGATTTTGCTGTTTATTCTCTTGTTGCAGTTGCTTCTGTTTACAGTTTTTTAAACGGCAATTTTATAAACGGCTTATTTTCAGCTACTGCTTGTTTTCTTTTTTTTCTTGCGGTTTTTTTAATTACAAGAGGAAAAGGTATGGGATTTGGAGATGTTAAGCTTTCTTTTTTTATCGGTTTTTTTCTGGGTTATCCTAATTTTCTCATTTCTTTGTTTGCATCTTTTTTAATAGGGGCTATTATAGGAGTAGGGCTTATCGCTATTAAGAAAAAGAACCTTAAAAGCGAAGTTCCCTTCGGACCTTTTTTGATTATAGGAACTGTTATTGCTTTTCTTTTTGGAGAAGTAATAGCAGATTATTATATTTCCTTATTGCTTTAAAAATATGTTTTTAAATAAAAAATCAAAGGGCTTTACTGTTTTGGAAATGGCTGCGGTATTCTTTTTTATGAGTTTGATTTTGTTAGCTGTCATGGTAAACTACAGAAAGGACAAGAGTTCTCTTGCTCTTTGGAGATCGGCAAATAGTTTTGCTCAAAGCATTCGCAGCATTCAAACAATGGCCGGAAAGGAAAATCTTAATTGTAAGGTTGACGGGGCGTATGTGGAAGGGTATAGCCATAGTTACGGCGTATATATTGATACCTCAAACGATGAAAGCTATCTTATCTTTGCCGACTGTAACGGAGACAATCTCTATGGAGAAGGAGACCAAATAGTAAGCGAGGTAATTATTGAAACAGAAGTGAAGATAAGCGATTTTACTCCGAAGGAGGATAATAAGATTCATATTGTTTTTGTTCCTCCCAAACCCGAGGTGTTTATAAACGCATCGTCAACCGAAGCGGAAATTACTTTTTATGCTTGGCAAAGTCCTACTGAAACAAGAACAATAAAAGTGAATAAAATAGGGCGAATTGAATTTACGCAAGTAGAATGAAAAATAAAGGAGTTACAATTATAGAGCTGATTATTACTCTTTTTGTCTTATCAATAGGAGTTGTTGGCGCTCTTTCGGCTATGCGTCAGCCGATTGAGCATACATCCGTTTCAATTTCAACCTTTAGGGCCTATTATTTTGCCAAAGAAGGGATTGAAATAGTAAGGAATGAAAGAGACAGAGCATGGATAAGAGAAGAAGAGTGGGATAAAAACTCTCTTCAAATGAGAACAAACCATTTGAATGCTGATCCAATTCAAGGAACAAGATTCAGAAGGGAATTATTTCTTGAAGAGGTTGCATTTGGGGATGGAAATAGTAAAATAGAGGTTACCGTTAAAGTTTCTTGGACGGAAAAAGAGAAAGATTATGAGGTGAATGTCCAGGAAAATTTATATGACTGGCTATGAGAAAAGGATTTTCATTAATAGAAATGCTGGTTGTTTCCGCGGTTTTGGCCGCTGTAAGCGTCGGGGCGATTGCTTCTTTTTCTTCCATAATCAAAGCGCAAAGATATGCCCTTAGAGCCCAACATTTGCTTGACCAGGGAGGATATTCCATAGATTATATCGGCAACGCCCTTAGAATGGCAAAAAGGGAAACAGGAGTGGCGGATTGTATAAATTACGGTAAAAACTACGAATACCATCCCAAGGGGATAAAGTTCATATCTTTTGACGGAACGTTTAAATGCAGAAAGTTTTACCTTAGCAGCGGAGTTCTTATTGATTACGAAGAAGGAAGAACACCCGAGGAAATTCCTCTTACTTCTTCAGACGTGGAAATTACCGATTTTGGAGTGATAATAGAAGACAATGTCGGAATTCAGCCCCTTGTTTATTTGATTTTAAAGATGAAGCCGTCTGATTTTGATTCCCCTTTGCTGGAATTTTCAACAGTAATTTCTCAAAGGGACTTGAATGTTCCCTTGGAATAATTTTTAAAAATGAAGTTTTATAAATTAATTTTATTAAAAATATGAACACAACATATGTTATTATCGGAATTTTCGTTCTTATTGCCTTTGCTCTCGTATTTATTTATAACCGGTTTGTTGTTCTTGTGAACAGAACAAAAGAGGCATGGTCGGACATAGATGTCCAATTGAAGAGAAGATATGATCTTATACCTAACCTTATTGAAACCGTAAAAGGATATGCCGCTCATGAAAAAGAGGTTTTCGAAAATGTCACCAAGGCAAGAACGATGGCAATGTCGGCCGAAAAGTCAGGAGATCCAAAAAAAGTAGGGGAAGCGGAAAACTTTTTAAGCGGAACCCTTAAAAGCCTTTTTGCCGTATCTGAAAATTATCCCCAGCTTAGAGCTTCGGAAAACTTTGTGGAGCTTCAAAGAGAATTGAGAGACACTGAAGATAAAATTCAATATGCCAGAAGATTCTATAACACGAACGTGAGAGATTTGAATATAAAGATAGAAAAGTTTCCTTCAAATATTGTCGCTTCTATGTTTGGATTTAAAAAAATGGATTTTTTTGAAATAGGAGAAGAAAAAGAAAAAGAAGTAGTAAAAGCAAGCTTTTAAAAAATGGCGGCAAATCTTTATAAACAGTCGGAAATTAATATTTACAAAACTTGGGGGTACATGACATTGTTCTTCATTTTTGTCATTGCAGTAGGATGGATTGCTTCTTATTTTTTTGAAAGTTATTTGATTCTTTGGATTGCTTTAATATACAGCGTTTTGGCAAGTTTTTTCGGCTATTGGTATTCGGACAAAATTGTTCTTAAAATGGTAAATGCGAAGATGATTGAAAAAAATGATAATCCAGAACTTTATCTTCTGGTTGAAAATCTTTGCATCGGGGCAGGCCTTCCTCTCCCTAAAATTTATATCATAGAGGAAAACCAGCCCAATGCCTTTGCTACCGGAAGAAACCCGGAACATGGAGTTATAGCGGTGACAAGGGGCCTTATTGAGGTGCTTGATAGATCTGAGCTTGAGGGAGTTATAGCCCATGAGCTTGCTCATATTGGAAACAGAGATGCTCTTCTTCAGACGATTGTTGTTATTCTTTTCGGAGTTGTTGTTTTTACTGCCGATATTTTCATAAGGAGCGTTTTTTGGGGAGGAATTTCAAAAAGAGACGAAAAAGGAGGAGGGCTTATTATTATTGCCGCGATATTTTTCGCCTTTTTTGCCGGGCTTTGCGCTCAGCTTATGAAGCTTGCAATTTCAAGAAAAAGGGAATATCTTGCTGATTCTTCAGGAGCTCTTCTTACAAGATATCCGGAAGGACTGGCAAAAGCTCTTATTAAGATATCAAACAATCCTTCAATAATGAAAAAAGCGAGCAATTCCACCTCTCATCTTTTTATAATAAACCCTTTCAAGGGGGAAGAGAAAAAAAGCTTCTTCCATGCCTTGTTCTTAACTCATCCTCCTGTTGAAAAGAGAGTAAAGGCCTTACGGGGGATGAATATATAAAATGAAAGAAGAAAAATTAAATCCAAAAACAGAAACCAAATTTAAATGCCCTAGGTGCAATATTCCTCTTTTAGGGCGCCTTTTTCATAATATTGAAGTTGATAATTGTCCCAAGTGCCTTGGCTTATGGTTTGAAGAAGACGAGCTTCGCCTTGCAAAGGATGATAAAGACAGGGAATTAAGATGGCTTGATATAAATCTCTGGGATGAAGAAACGCAATTTAGAATTTCTTCCGGAATACGGCTGTGCCCTTCCTGCAGAGTTCCTCTTTATGAAGTAAGGTATGGAAGTTCGGATGTCATAATAGATGTTTGTTCTTTATGCAAGGGAATATGGCTTGATAACGGAGAATTCAAAGGTATAATTGATTGGCTGAAAGCGAAAGCAAACAGGGAAATTCTTGATAATTATACTGAAAATCTATTAAAGGAATTCGGAGAAATATTTGTTGGTCCAGAAACGACAAAGGAGGAGATTCTTGATTTTTTAATGGTTTTAAAACTTTTGAATTATAAAGTTCTCGTAAAACACCCGAATCTTTCAAGATTCTTCTCCGATCTTCCAAAATAGGTTTTTTTGTGCTAACTTTATTTTTGTTGGAGGGGTACGTCTAATTGGTAAGACACTAGTTTGGAGAACTGGCGGGGTTTTTCCCCATGCAGGTTCGAGTCCTGTCCCCTCCGCCAATTTGTCTTTTTTAAAAAAATATGGAAGATTTAAGAAAGGCCACTCTTTTATTTCTGGTTAAAAAATCAAAAGGAGAAGTAACCGATATTTGCCTCGCTATGAAAAAGCGCGGTTTTGGAATTAATAGATACAACGGAGTCGGAGGGAAAGTTGAAGAGAAAGAAACGATTAAGCAGGCAGCAATAAGGGAAGCGAAAGAGGAAATAAATGTTTTTATCAAAGAAATGGAAAAAGTTGCTGAAATTTCTTTTTATTTTCCTCATAATTTTTTATTTAATCAAGCCGTTCATGTATATTTTTCTGAAAATTGGGAAGGAGAGCCAAGAGAAAGCGAAGAAATGAGGCCGGAGTGGTTTTCAGTAGAAAAAATACCCTTCAAAAAAATGTGGCCGGATGATATTTTCTGGCTGCCGGAAGTTTTAAAAGGAAAATTACTCAGAGCAATGTTTGTTTTTAAAGAAAACGATATCGTAAAAGAAAAAGAGGTTAATATTGTCAAAAGTTTCTAAAATTGTTATATCATCAAATTTGTGTTATAATAAAAACCCTTTTGATGTAAAAAATATACAATGTTAAATTCTCCTACCGAAGAAATTAAAAGCCGCCTTGACATAGTAAATGTCATAGGAAGCTATATAAAACTGCAAAAGACAGGAGCAAACTATAGGGCTATATGTCCGTTCCATTCGGAAAAAAGCCCTTCTTTTTTTGTTTCTCCTTCAAAGCAGATTTGGCATTGTTTTGGCTCTTGCGGAATAGGAGGAGATATTTTCGGATTTGTTATGAAAATAGAAGGGGTGGAATTTAAAGACGCTTTAAAAATACTGGCGGACAAAGCCGGAGTAGAATTAAAAAAAGAAGATCCCAAGATTTCCACAAAAAGGCAAAAAACTTACGATATATGCGAGTTTGCCTGCTCTTTTTTTGAAAAACAAATGGAAAGCAATGCAGGGATTGAGGTTAAAAAGTATTTAAATCAAAGAGGAGTAAAAGAAGAAACCATAAAAGAATGGCGTCTTGGATATTCTCCCGATTCATGGAGGGCTCTTTCTGATTATCTTATCGGTAAGGGTTACAAGAGAGAAGAGATTGAGCAGTCGGGTTTGGCTTTAATTTCTGAAAAAAACAAGTTTTATGATAGATTCAGAGGAAGAATTATGTTTCCCGTTTTTGATATTAATTCCAGGGTTATAGGGTTTGGAGGAAGGGTTTTTAAAGATAAAGAAGGATTGGGAGCAAAATATATAAATACTCCTTCAACTATCATTTACGATAAAAGCCAAACTTTATACGGGATAAACAATGCCGGGATTGAGATGAGGAAAAAAGATTCCTGCATTTTAGTTGAAGGATATATGGATGCAATAATGGCATTCCAGTCGGGTTTTAAAAATGTTGTTGCTGTTTCAGGGACGGCCCTTACTCCTCTTCAGCTTAAAATAATTAAAAGATATACGGAAAATTTACATACTGCTTTTGATATGGATAATGCCGGAAATTCGGCAACAAAAAGGGGAATAGGGCTAGCTCAATCCTTAGGCTTTAATATCAAGATAATTTTAATGAAAGAAGGATTTGATCCGGCAGATATTTTAGCAAAAGACAAAAAAGAATGGGAAGAAATGGTAAAGGGGGCAAAATCAATAAAAGATTTCTATTTTGAAACGGCTCTTTCTTCTTTTGATAAAAATACTCTTGAAGGGAAGAAATCAATATCCAAAGAAATTCTTCCGGTGATAAAAAGGATTCCTAATAAAGTTGAACAGGAATTATGGCTTAAGGACTTATCAGGACTTCTTGAGGTAAGGATTGAATCTCTCATGGAAGAACTTTTGAAAATAAATGAAGAGCTGGACTTTAGCTTAGAAAAAGAGGAAGATAAGAAAGATAATAATGAAAAGGAAAAAAAGACCAAAAAGGACATTTTAGAAGAATACTTGATTTGTCTTTTTCTAAGAAAGCCGGAAATGTTAAGTATTGTAAAAGATGAGGATTTTCTTTTTTTAACTCCGAAAACGTCAGATATTTTAAAGATTTTAAAAGAAGACCCGAAGAAAATAAATATGCTAGAAAACCAAAATATTACAGCTCTTCTTATAAAATCAGAATTTGAAGAAATAAATGAAGGCATTGACCGGGAAATTGAAAAGTGCTTTGGAGAAATAAAAAAAGATTTCTATAAAAAAGAGCTTCAAAACATTACTTTGAGAATAAAAAAAGAGGAGGAAAATAAAAATGAAGACAAAATAGAAGAACTTAAAAATGACTTTAATAATTTCTTAAAAATATTCAACCAATTATGAAAAAAAAGAAAACCCTTAAAAAAACTTTAAAGGCAAAAAA
>JAQVFW010000011.1 GCA_028697015.1 Candidatus Paceibacterota bacterium | reverse complement strand
AATCAAAATTTAAATTATTGTTGATAGCGGGTGCTCGTCCTAATTTTATAAAAATTGCATCCTTGATTGAAGAAATAGGAAAATACAATAGTATAAAGTTGGTTTTAGTGCATACTGGACAGCATTATGACCATGAGATGTCAAAAATCTTTTTTGATGAATTAAAGATTCCCTTGCCTGACTATAATTTAAAAGTAGGCTCAAAAAGCAACGTTTTACAAACGGCAACTATGATGAGAAGGTTGGAGCCGATTATTCTTAAAGAAAAGCCAAACTTGGTTGTTGTAATTGGTGATGTGAATTCAACATTATCAGGGGCTCTTGCGGCCGTAAAATTACATATTCCCATTGCTCACATAGAATCAGGTCTTCGCTCTTTTGATAAAATGATGCAGGAAGAAATAAACAGGCGCCTTACAGACCATGTTTCCGATATTTTATTCGTTACCGAGCCAAGCGGGATTAAAAATCTTCTTTCGGAAGGGATTTTAAAAAAGAATATTTATTATGTGGGAAACACAATAATAGATACTCTTATAAAACAAAAGAAAAGGATAGAAAAAGAGAATTTCGTTAAAAATTTGGATTTAAAGGAAAAAGAATACTGCCTTTTGACTTTTCACAGAGCTGAAGCAATTTATAATAAAAAGTTATTAAAAGAATTTATAGCCATTATAGAAGAAGTCCAAAAATCAATAAAAGTTGTTTGGCCCGTTCATCCCGGAACAAAAAAGACAATAAAAAACTTTTTCCCTAGTTTAAAAATTGAAAAAATGGAAAATTTGATTGTTTTGCCTCCCGTAAGTTATTTAAAAATGCTAAATTTAATTATGTTTGCTAGTTTTGTAATGACCGATTCCGGGGGAGTGCAGGAAGAATCATCTTTTTTAAATATTCCCTGTTTAACTCTCAGAAAAAATACTGAAAGACCAATAACAGAAGAAGTTGGAACCAATACTGTTGTAGGGATAAAAAAAGAAAAAATTCTCTATGAAATAGGTAATATTTTAAAAGGAAACGGAAAAAAGAAGAAGAAAATAAATTACTGGGACGGAAAGGCGTCAAAAAGAATTGTAAAAGCTATTCTTAAAAAATTCGGCCAATTATGAAAAAAGTTTTGATTATAGGAAATTTTTGGCCCTATAGGAAAGGAAGCCGTCGGATAACTTCTCTTGCTAAATGTTTAAAAGAGTTCGGGTGGAGTCCTGTTATTTTAACCGGGTCTATTTCTCAAAAACCGGATTTTAAAGTCAGATACATAGAAGTAGATTATAAAGAAGCATGCTTTATTGGTCCGAAAATTGATTTTAATAAAAAAGAAGATTCTAAAATCAAAAGGATACATCTTTTTTTAAAAGCAGTGCTTAGATATATTAAGAAAAAAATTTTAAAATATGCCAGCGAAATTGTAACTTACCCTGATAAAAATAAATACTTTAAATATCCTGCTTTTAGAGAAGCGAAATTACTTTTTAAAAAAGAAAAAATAGACGCTATAATCAGCATTTATCCTATTAGTAGCCACTTTATTGCTAAAAAGCTGAAAGTAAAATACAATGTTCCTTGGATTGCCGATTTTCCCGATTTATGGTCGCAGAATTGCAATTATAGCCATGGAACATTAAGAAAATTGGCTGATAAAAGAATGGAAATAAAAACGCTTTTTTTTGCAGATGCTTTAATCACAGTTTCAAAGCCCTTGGCAGAAAAACTTTCTAAGTTGCATAAGAAAAAAGAAATTTATGCAATTCCCAGCGGATTTGACATTAAAACTTTTAATTCAAACTCCTCTAAGTTGACAAATGAATTTACAATTACTTATACTGGAACTTTTTATAAAGAAAAGAGAACTCCTTTAAAATTGTTTTTAGCGTTAAGAGATTTGATTGATAAAAAAGTTATTAACCCGTATAATGTGAAAGTAAGATTTTTCGGCCCAAAAACAGAATGGATTGAAGAAATGATCATTGAAAACGGTCTTTCTGATATTGTTAGGCAATATGGAACTGTAGACATTGAAACATCAGTTCAGAAACAAAAAGAATCACAGGTTTTACTTTTGTTAAAATGGGAAGACCCTAAAGAAAAAGGAATTTGCGCGGGGAAAATATTTGAATATTTTGCCTCTAAAAGGCCTATTTTAACTACAGGAGGATCAAAAGATGTTATTTCAGATTTGCTTGAAGAGACAAAAGCAGGCATAGATGCTTTGGATATTGAAGAAATAAAAGAAGCCCTTAAACTGCATTATTTTGAATATTTAAAAAATGGCAAAGTAAGCTATAATGGAAACTTAAAGAAGATTGAAAAATACAACGAACTGGAAATGGTTAAAAAATTTGCAAATATATTAAATAAATTTTAATTTTTTAAAAATGTCCCAATCATTTGTTTCAATAATAATTCCTTGCAGAAACGAAGAGAAATTTATTTCAAAATGTCTTGATTCTTTTTTAAAGCAGAATTATCCCAAAGATAAAATGGAGATTTTGGTAATTGACGGAATGTCAACTGACAAAACAAGAGAAATTGCAAGGGAATATTCTGAAAAATATCCTTTTATAAAGTTAATTGACAATAAAAATAAATTTACTCCTTTTGCTTTAAATTTGGGAATTAAAAATTCAAAGGGGGACATAATAACTATTGCCGGTTCGCATACAAAATATGATAAAGATTATATCTTAAAGTGTCTTAAATATTTAGAAGAATATAAAGCTGATAATGTCGGAGGAATATTAAAAACGATTCCCAAAAAAGATACCTTGATTGCCAAAGCTATTGCTTTTTCCCTTTCTTCTTTTTTTGGAGCGGGGAATTCCGCTTTCAGAACAGGAGCAACCAAGCCGAAATTTGTTGATACTGTTTTTGGCGGCTGCTATAAAAAAGAGGTTTTTAATAAAATAGGATTATTTAACGAGAATCTTATCCGCAGCCAGGATATGGAATTTAATATGCGCCTAAAAAGAGCAGGAGGGAAAATTCTTCTTTCTCCCGATATAATTGCTTATTATTATCCCAAAGATAATTTAATAGATTTTTTCAAGCATAATTTTAAAGACGGTTTTTGGGCGATTTACCCCTTGAAATTTGTCAAAATTCCCTTGAAATTCAGGCATTACATTCCTCTTATTTTCATCTTAATCCTTTCTGTTTCTTTTATTTTTCATTTGCTTGATTTTGTTTTTTTTACCTTTTTATTCCAATTTACAATTGTTTCTTATCTTTTGTTTTCATCTTTTTTTTCTCTTAAGATAGCGGTCAGAGAAAAAGATTTGAAATATTTTTCGATAATGATTTTGGTTTTTGCAATTCGCCATTTTGGGTATGGTATCGGCTCATTATGGGGAGTTTTTAAATTAATTAAAGAAGGGCCTTTTGAAAAAGAAAAAAAGGCGTTTTAAAAAACAAATGTATTTATTTTTCTTAGCGGGTTTTTTAGGAGGAATAATAAGAGGGGGAGTTGGAATTATAAAATACAGTCAATCCTATAAAGATGTTAAGCTAAACCCTCTTTATTTAGGTATTACTTTAAGTGGTTCAGGGCTAATCGGGCTTATCTGTGCCTGGATTACTAAAGATTTAGGGGTATCTTTTCTTGGAATGGAAACTCTTCCTTTAAGTTTTGCCGTTGTGATAGGGTATGCCGGAGGGGATTTTATAGAAAACATATTTAAAATTATTGTTAAGGAGCCGGATATTTTCCAGTTTTTAAGGAAAGTGGCAAAGAAGAAGGAAAATGAAAATTGACAACGGCAGAATAGAGAAAGGAGTAAAAGATTCCTATGAATTGCCAAATCGTGTCCTTGAATCTATTCCAAAGCCGCTTGTTACGGTCCATATAATTACGTATCAGCACGGATCTTACATAAAAAAATGTATTGAAGGTGTTTTGATGCAGAAAGTGAATTTTCCTTTTGAAATAATAATAGGGGAGGATTTTAGTACCGATAAAACCCGTGAAATAGTTTTTGATTATGCTAAAAAATATCCTCAAAAAATCCGTGTAATAACTGCAGATTATAATGTTAAAGAAAAGGCAAACACGACTCGGTGTATGAGAAGAGCAAGGGGAAAATATATTGCAATATGCGAAGGAGACGACTATTGGACCTCTCCTTATAAACTGCAAAAACAAGCTGATGTAATGGAAAAAGACGATTCAATTGCGATTGCCGCTCATAGAATTGAGTATATTGATGAAGAAAAACAACATTTATTTTCTAAATTTTCGAAAGAAGAAAAAGAAATAGGAAATATTTTTGATATTTTGGAAAGGAATTATCTTTTTGCGTGTTCTGTAATGATAAGAAGAAGTATGATTCCATTTAAAAAAGTAGAGAGAGTTTCCTCTTTCTTAATTCAAGGAGATTGGCCCTTGCTTGTATTTACCGCAGAAAACGGAAAAATATATTTTTCAAACGAAATTATGGCGGTTTACCGCCTTCATAAAGGAGGGATATGGAGTTCGCTTCCCATTAAAAAAAAAGCGAAATTTGCCATTGAAGCTCGAAAGGCGGTAATCAAAGAAATAAAAGGATTGTCAAAATCAAAGAAAAGGGCGATATTCTTTAATAGCAACCTTAGATGGTCAAAAAGAGCATTCAGTTACAATAAAAATCTGGCTTTTTTTCTCCTTATTAGGGCTTTTTTTTCAAATCCCTTAAAGACAAAAGAAATATTGGAAACTGGAAGTTCTTTTGTTTTTGATTTTTTAAGATTTGCGATTATTTCTTTAAAAAAGAGTAAACTAGGAAAAATATCGGCAGGAAAGATATTAATAGATGCTTTTTTGTGGCCGTTTGATTTTATAAGCATTATGCGAAAATACAAAAAACAATTTAAATGTTTTCCGAATATTTTTTTCCCAAAGACCTTTAATGAAAAAATCCAAAGAAATAAGCTTTTTTACAGAAAAAAAAGGCATATTATTTTCGCAGATAAAATTGCTGTTAGAAATTATGTGGCAGACAAAATTGGAGAAGATTTTTTAACTAAAGTTTACTGGACGGGAAAAAATCTAAGAGATATTGAAAAAGAAAAGCTTCCTAAAAAATTTGTTATAAAATCAAACCATGCCTCAAGTCAGATTATTTTTGTTAAAGATAAAGATAATTTTGATTGGGAAAAAGCAAATAAAGAAGTTAAAAGATGGCTTGATATAGACCATTCTTTATACAGAGGTGAATGGCAATACAGGTGGATTAACCCTTCTATTCTTGTTGAGGAATATTTAGAAGGAAAAGAAGAAAACGACAATGTTCCCTTAGATTACAAATTTTTTTGCTTTAACGGAAAAGTTAAAATCTTCCAAATTGATTTCAATCGTTTTTCAAATCATTCCCGTCTTTTGTTTGACCGCGACTTTAATCTTTTAAATGTCAGATTGCGCAGGTTTTTGTATGATAAAAAAGTAAAAAAACCGGCCTGTTTTTCAAAAATGATTGAAATAGCTGAAAAGTTGTCACAGGGAGAGCCCTTTTTAAGAATTGACCTTTATGATGCTAAAAAGCCGATATTCGGAGAAATAACGCTTCATCCGGGAGCCGGTCTTGAGAAGTTTTATCCCAAAGAGTGGGATTTAAAAATAGGGCAATTAATTCCATAATGAAAATTATATAAATGACGCTTTCCTTATCTTTAGAAAAGATTCGCAGAACCGCAAAAAAGACAAAATGCAATTTGTGGTCTAAATACGTAATGCGTCCCCTTGGGGATATTTTTGCCGTTCCTTTTGTTTATTTTGACTTTAATCCTCGTATTATAATTTTTTTCCGTTTTATTTTGGAAATAACAGGGGCTATTCTTTTTTTGTTCAATTATTTTATTTTAGGAATTACTTTAATTTTTCTTGGCAGGGTTTTTGACCAAGTTGACGGCAATGTGGCAAGAGCTCTTGATAAAACATCAGCATGGGGAAGATATCTTGATGAAATAGCAGATATGGTTGCAAAAATAATCCTTTGGAGCGCCATTTCCTTTATTCTTTTTGAAAGCTACTCTCAAGGGAAAAGCCATATAATCTTTTCTTATCTTGCTTTGTTTATTCCTCTTTTAGAACTTTTAATGTTTCATGCAAGAGACAGGGCAAGTCTTTATATCCGAGAAGGAAGAAAGAGCAATAAAGAAAAAGTTTCTCGTTTTTTTTCCAAATCTTCTGTTAATAATAAGTATAAAGTTTTGTATTTTTTCAGGTCTTCGTATGATTTTATTTCAATGTTCTGGCTTAGTATTTGTATTCCTTTTCTTGTATTGTCCGCTATTTTTGGCAATTTCCACTTTTATGTTATTTTTGCAGTTTTTTTCCAGTTCCTTTTCTTTTTTTATGAAATTTCAAGAAAGATGTTTTATGACAGGTTGATTCTTAAAAAATACTCTCTTTAAAAATTATTTTAAATAATGACTTTTTTATCATCATTTATATCCGTTCAAAATAATTTTAAAAAAACAAAAACCAATATATGGCGAAAATATGTTGAGCGATTTTTGGGAAGGTTTTTTGCCGTTCCTTTTGTTTATTTTGACTTTAATCCTAATGTAATTACTTTTTTCCGTTTTATTTTGGAAATAACAGGAGTGTTTTTCTTTCTAAACCGTTATTTTATTTTAGGAATTACTTTAATTTTTCTTGGCAGGGTTTTCGATAGTGTTGACGGCAATGTGGCAAGAGCTCTTGATAAAACATCAGCATGGGGAAGATATCTTGATGAAATAGCAGATATGGTTGCAAAAATAATCCTTTGGAGCGCCATTTCCTTTATTCTTTTTGAAAGCTACTCTCAAGGGAAAAGCCATATAATCTTTTCTTATCTTGCCTTGTCTGTTCCTCTTTTAGAACTTTTAATGTTTCATGCAAGAGACAGGGCAAGTCTTTATAAACATAGAGGGGAAAATAAAGATGGGAAAGAAATGAAAGAATTAAAAAAAATACCTTCCAATAGTATTTTTTACAAAATAAAGAGTTTTTTTAAATTTTTATCCGATTTTATTCCAATGTTCTGGCTTGGAATTAATTTTCCCTTTTTTGTTCTTTCTGTTATTTTCGGTATCCTTCATATTTATGTTGGATTTGCTTTCTTTTTCTGGTTTTTAATTTTTTCTTTTGAATTTTTAAGAAAGGTATTTTATGATAAGCTGATACTTGAAAGATATCCTTTATAACATGGCTAAAAAAAGAATATTAATGATTGTTCCTTCTCCCTTGTACCTTGAAAAAGGATCTTCTTTGAGGTCCTATGGGGTCTCTGAAATTCTTTCGGAAAAATATTTTTTGGATATTGTAATGTATAATATGGGCAGTGATTTTACGCTTCAGAATACAAACATTCACAGAACTTTTTCTTTTTATAGTCCTGTTCTTCAAGTCGGAAAACCTTCTTTTTCCAAAATTATTCTTGATTTTTTCCTTTTTATCAAATCTTTCAGATTAATTTTAAAAAAGAAGCATGATATAATTCATTGCGAGGACTTTGAGGGGGCCTTTATAGGATATGTTCTTTCTTTTTTCTTTCCGAATAAAAAGATGGTCTATAATCTTCATAATAGAATTGAAGACAACCTTTATCAGAACAATGAAAGATCAATAATTATTCCATTTGCTCTTTTTTTTGAAAAGCTGATTGTAAAAAGAATGGACCTTGTAATCCTTAATTGGGAAAAATATTCAAAAGATGAAATTTTCAAAAAGAAGAAAAAATTCCTTTTTTATGATAAAATCAGCTTGGAGGATTATCCTTGCAATCTTCCAAGCAATAAGTATATTATCTATGCAGGAAACTTTAGAAAAGTTCAAGGGATATCAGAGTTTCTGGAAGGATTTATGGAAATAAAGACAGATGTAAAGCTGGTTTTGGTCGGTAGCTTGAGTAAAGAAATAAAAAATCAGATTGAGCAAAAAAATCTTAAAGACAGAGTTTTAATATTAGGAAAACTGCCGCTTCAAAAAACAAATTACTTGATAAAGAACTCATTATTTGCCGTTTTGCCTCGCCTTAAAGGGGCGGCAATGAAAATGATAAATTATTTGATGCTTTCTAAAATAATACTTGCAAAAGATACGGTTTACAGCAGAGAGCTTTTAAAAGATAATTTCAATTCTTTTCTTTATAAAGACAAAGAAGATTTGAAGAAAAAGTTAAATTTTCTCTTGGATGGAAACTTTAATGAAAGCAGTATTAAAGAGGGGATTCAAGAAACAAAAAAGAAAATAATTAAAAATTGGAGCAAAGAAAGATTTTTAAAAGAATATGAAAAATAAAAGAATTCTTGTTACCGGCGGAGCCGGTTTTATAGGAAGTAATTTGGTTGATAGATTAATCGAAAAAGGAAATAAGGTTGTTGTAATTGACAACCTATCATCTGGAAAAAAAGAAAATCTTAATCCGAAAGCAAAGTTTTATAAAATCGATATTTGCTCTTCAAAGATTGAAGAAATTTTTAAGAAAGAAAAGCCGGAAATTGTTTTTCATCTTGCGGCAAAGATAAATCTTAGAAAATCAATAGATGACCCGATAAGTGACGCAAAAGCAAATATTTTGGGATCTTTGAATATTTTTGAAAATTGCAAAAAAAACAATGTTAAGAAAATTGTATTTGCTTCTACCGGAGGAGCGATTTACGGAGAAGATGGCCCTTTTCCTTCTTCAGAAAATTTTATAGAGAAACCTCTCTCTCCGTACGGGATTGCAAAGCTTTCAGCTGAAAAATATCTCTATTATTATGAAAAAGTTTTCAAAATTCCTTCTGTCTCTTTGCGCTTTTCAAATGTTTACGGACAAAGGCAAAATGCCAAAGGGGAAGCGGGAGTTATTGCTATTTTTTCAAATTCAATGATTTTAAAAAAACAGCCCCTTATATTTGGAAACGGAAAGCAAACGAGGGATTTTATTCACGTTGACGATATTGTTTCTGCTCTTGTTGCTTTTTCAAAAAAGAATGTTTCAGGAGTGTTTAATGTCGGTTCTCAAAAAGAAACGTCGGTAAATGAAATTTTCAGAAAGATAAAAAATCTTACAGAATTTAAAAAAGGGCCAAAATATGTTTTGCAAAAAGAGGGAGAACAGAAAAGATCCTGCCTTGATATTTCAAAAGCGAAAAAAGAAATTGGTTTTGGTATTTCTTTTGATTTAGACAAAGGATTGGAAAAAACAGTTTTGTGGTTTAAAAATAACATTTAATTTAATGGAAGAAAGAAAAATAAAAGAAATTGAATATTATAATAAAAATACAAATCAAGAGTTAAGGGAAAGGGACTTTGAAGGCTTTGATTCATTTTCTCTTGGAAGTTACAGATTTCTTAAAGATTTTTTCATTAAAAATTTCAAAGGAAAAAGAATTCTTGATTTTGGATGCGGAAACGGAATACATACTTTTTGGCTTCAGGACTATGGAGAGGTAATAGGCATTGATCTTTCCGATAATTCTTTAAATATTGCAAGAAAAATAGCAAAAAAGGCAAAATTTATTAAAATGGACTGCGAGAAGTTGGATTTCCCGGATAACAGTTTTGATATTGTTTTTGACGGAGGAACTTTTTCTTCTCTTGATTTTGACAAAGCTCTTGAGGAAATAATAAGGGTTTTAAAAAAAGACGGTACACTTGTTGGAATAGAAACACTTGGACATAATCCTATTCTTAATTTAAAAAGAAAACTAAAAAGAATTGCCGGGAAGAGGACAAAGTGGGCGGAAAAGCATATATTCAAAATAAATGACTTTAAAAAAACAAAAGAACGGTTTACTCTTCATAATGCTTATTTTTTCCATCTTTTTTCATGGATTGCTTTTCCTTTTTTAAATTTTAAAACAGGAAAGAATATTTTGGAAATTCTTCAAAAAATGGATTCTTTTTTTATTTCTCTTTTCCCTTTTTTAAAAAAATATTCTTTTAAAATCGTCTTCGTGTTTAAAAATCCGAAAAAATGACAAAACGCATATTTGATATCATATTTTCCCTGTTTGGGATTGTTATAACTTTTCCGATTTGGATTTTAGCGGTTTTTTTAATAAAAAAGGATTCTTCTGGTCCTATTTTTTACATTGCAAAGAGAATAGGGAAAGGGGGAGTGCCCTTTAGAATGTATAAGTTCAGAACAATGGTTAATAATGCCGATAAAATAGGCGGGCCTTCCACTCCGGGAGACGATATTCGGCTTACAAAAACTGGAAAGTTTCTTAAGAGATTCCAGATTGACGAATTGCCCCAGCTTATCAATATATTAAAAGGGGATATGAGTTTTGTCGGGCCAAGGCCGGAAGTTAAAATGTACGTTGATATGATGACAGAAGAGGAAAAAAATGTTATTCTCTCCGTAAAGCCGGGAATAACCGATTATGCTTCTTTGTGGAATTTTTCAGAGTGGAAGGTTCTAAGCGGAAGCATGGATCCTGAAAGGGATTATTTGGAAAAGATAAGGCCGAAAAAGATTCGTCTTCAGATAAAATATGTAAAAGAAAGAAATTTTTGGATAGATATTAAAATAATACTAAAGACGATTTTGAAAATTTTTCAATAAATATGGCAGAAAATAAAATAAAAAAATACGAAAAAGAATCAAGAAAGGCCCGCATCAAGGTTCTTGAAATGATCTATGATGCCCAAACAAGCCATATAGGTTCCAATTTTTCGGCGATAGACCTTCTTACTGTTATTTACGATATGGCCAAGGTAGATAAAGAGATGAAAAAAGATAGAGACAAAGTGGTTGTTTCAAAAGGATGGGTTGCCGCTTCAATTTATTATTTCTTAGCCCAAAAAGGAATTATTTCTAAAGAAGATTTAGAAAAATACTGCAAAGAGGACAGTCAATATATAGGTTTAGTGGAACCAAACGTAAGAGGGATAGAGGCAAGTGGCGGTTCAATGGGATTCGGGCTTCCCTTTGGAACAGGTTTTGCTCTTGCAAAGAAAATAAAAAAAGAAAAAGGAAGGGTTTTTGTCTTAATGTCAGAGGGAGAAATGCAGTGCGGAACCACCTGGGAATCTGCCCTTATTGCGTCTTTCCAAAAATTAGATAACCTTGTTATTGTTATTGATTGCAATAAATTGCAGGCGATGGGAAAAGTTAAAGATGTTTTAAACATTGAACCGCTGAAAGAAAAATGGAAGGCCTTTAATTTTGAAGTTAAAGAAATAGACGGCCATGATTTTAAAGAAATAGAAAAATCTCTTTCTTCTTTTAAAAAAGGGAAGCCGACTGTTGTCATTGCTAAAACAACAAAAGGCAAAGGAGTTTCATTTATGGAAAACGACAACCAGTGGCATTATCGCGCTCCTGAAAAAGAAGAATACGAAAAAGCTCTAAAAGAATTAAAAAAAAATGGCTAAAATAGTTAAAAAAGAGGATACAAGAAGGGTTTTTATTGAAACGTTGAATAAGCTTTCAGAAAAAGACCCTAATATTATTGTCATTATCTGCGATGTCGGTTTTAATTATCTGGATAATCCAAAGAATAAATTTAAAGTTTTAAATTTGGGAGTTACAGAACAAAGCTCAATGATTATCGCTTCGGCCTTGGCTCTTTCCGGTTTTAAAGTATATATTTACAGCATGATAAATTTTGTTTTATTCAGGCCAAGCGAAATGGTAAGAAATGCGGTTATAAAGCACAGTGCAAACGTAAAGATTATTGGAGTGAAGGGGAGTGAAAAATACAAGTTTTTGGGATTCAGCCATAATCTTCTGCATGACAGGGAAGATGTTGATTTTTGTAAGAATATAGGATTAAAATGGCATGCTCCGGAAAATAACAAAGAGGTTGAAAAAGTTATTTTAAAAACATACAGGGAAAATTCTCCTTGCTATATAAGATTATGAAACAAAGATCGGCAATAGGCGCCTCCGGACATAAATTCAGGACAAAAAACATATCAAAAAGAGCCCAAAGAATTGTTATTTCTCCGATAAAAGAGATGTCTATTTTGGCTGATAATTTCAAAGAGGAAACGGGAGAAAACGTTATTTCTTTCGGCCAGGGGATTCCCTATTTTGATACCCCTTCCTATATAAAAGAAGGAATTAAAAAATCACTAGATGATCTTAATACCGCCAAATATACTCTTGAACCGGGGATAACAGAGCTTAGGGAGTTAATCGCAAAGAATCTTCAAAAGGAAAAAGGAATAAAGAATATTCTGCCAAAAAAAGAAGTAATGGTAACTGTCGGATGCCAGGAAGCAATGGCCTGCGCCATTGCTACCGTAATTGATAACGGAGACGAAATTCTTATTCCTTCTCCCGGATTTGCATCCCATATAGAACAAGTATTACAGTTTGGCGGAGTGCCTGTTTTTTTCCCTTTGAATGAAAATAAAGGATGGAAGATTGAAAAAGAAAAAATAGAAAAGAAAATAAGCAAAAAAACAAAAGCCATTATTTTTTCAAATCCTTCAAATCCGACAGGATCTGTTCTTGGTAAAAAAGAAATAGAGGATTTAGCAAATATCGCAATAAAGCACGATCTTATTATTATAACAGACGAGACATATGATTTTTTAGTTTACGACAATACAAAACATATTTCCTTGGCATCAGTTTCAAAAATTAAAGATAGAATAATTCTTTGCGGCAGTTTTTCAAAAAAATATGCAATGACCGGATATAGAGTGGGATATGCTTTTTCAGACCAGGGGATTATTGACCATATGTTAAAAGTTCATGACGCCCTTGCAATTTGCGCTCCGGCTATATCCCAAAAAGCGGCAATTTTCGCCCTTTCTTCTTCTAAAGATTCGATTTCTTTTTTCAAGGATAAATTATCAGAAAACAGGGATTTAATGTGCAAAGAATTAGATAAGCTTGATTTCATATTTCAATATCAAAAGCCAAAAGGAGCATATTATATCCTTGTAAAGTATAAGATTCCAAAGATTGATTCTTTTAACCTTGCTTTGAAGATTTTGAAAGAAGCGAAGGTGGTTGTCATTCCGGGAGCCGCTTTCGGGCCAACCTGTGAAAAGCATATCCGTTTTTCATTCGCTTGTTCAAAAGAAGAAATAAAAGAAGGATTTAAGCGGTTAAATAATTGGGCTAAAAATATTAAAATTTAAAAATATATTGCATATGAAAATCAAGGTTCGTTTTGCAAATCCTCAGAAACAATACCAAGACCACAGAGACGAGTTTATAAACTCTTTTGACAGCGTTCTTTCAAAGGGCGATGTTGTTATGAGAAAAGACCTTGAGGAATTTGAAAACAAAATTGCAAATTTTGTCAAAGTAAAATATGCAATTGGGGTTAATTCCGGAACATCAGCTATTTACTTGGGATTGAGGGCAGCGGGAGTAAAAGAAAAAGACGAAGTTATTACAGTTGCTCATACTTTTATCGCCAGTATTTCTACTTCCTATTTACTTTCTGCAAATCCTGTTCTTGTTGATATTGGAGAGGATTTTAACATTGATAAAAGAATAATAGAGAAGGCCATAACTCCAAAGACGAAAGTGATTTTGCCGGTTCATTTAAACGGGCGTCTTTGCGATATGGAAGTTATTGAGGATATTAGCAAGAGGAAAGGATTGCCTATTGTAGAAGATGCGGCCCAGTCCCTCGGGGGCAAATTTACAATGAAAAACGGAGAGGTTAAAATGGCCGGATCTTTCGGCCTTGCTGGCTGTTTTAGCTTGTATTTTGCAAAAGGGCTTGGCGGATGGGGAAACAACGGTATTTTAACGACAAACGACACTGAAGTTATGGAAAAGGTTCGTCTTATGAGATACAATGGAGAAGACAGGGGAAAAAGGCATTTTTATTACCACAGCCATAATCTTTTAATGGATAATCTTCAGGCGGCTCTGCTTAATGTTAAATTCAAATATTTTCCAGAATGGCTAAAGAGAAGAAGAGAGATTGCCAAAATGTATGATAAGGGGCTTTCTAATGTCTCTGAAATTAAAGTTCCTTTTTTTGGCGATAATCGTTTCTTTGATGTTTATACAAATTACGTAATTCGGGCAGAGAGAAGGGAAGAATTAAAGAAATACTTAGAAGAGCAAGGAGTTGAAACTCTTGTTTCTTGGCCTTCTCCAACTTACAGAGAGCCCGTTTTTACGGATAAAAAATTCAGCGAAGGTTTTCCTTTTCCTCGCCTTGTTTCTTTAAAGGGAGAGAGCAAAGAGCTTCCTGAAACCGAAAGGGCTTGCGGAGAGGTTCTTTCTTTGCCGATGTATCCGGAACTTAAAAACGAAGAAGTAAAATATACAATAGAAAAAATAAAGGAATTTTATAAAAAGAATGATTAAAAAAACCCCATTTACAAGAACTCTCTTTTTTCTTTTTTTTGATTTTATTTTGATCTCTTTTTCTGTTTTTTTCGCCTTTTTTCTTCGTTTTGAAGGAAATGTTCCTTATGAATATATAGAAGGAGGGATGATAGGAGAAGTTGTTATTCTTTCTCTTCTTTTTTGTCTGCCTCTTTTTTATCTCTTTAAGCTCTATTCTTTTTCTTGGACTTTTGTAAGCTCTATGGAACTGAAAGCTCTTTTGAAGGCTACCTTTTTGGGATTCTTTTTTACCGGATTTTCCATATTTATTCTCCAAACTTTTGAGGGCTTTCCCCGTTCAACCCTTGTAATTTCCTACCTTCTTATCTTTATCTTTTGCGGAGCTGTTCGCTTTAGCAAGAGATTTTATCTTGAGACCTTCAAAAAAAACCGAGGAGTAAAAAGAAAAACTCTTATTGTCGGAGCGGGAGAAGCGGGAGAGCAGCTTTTGCGCGGCATAATACAAAACAAGGAAAGTTTTTATAACCCTGTCGGTTTTGTTGATGATAGTGTCGCAAAACAAGGAATTCTTATTCATGGATTGAAGGTTTTTGGAAAAATGGAAGATATTCCAAAAATTGTAAAAAAGGAAGCAATTGAAGAAATGATTGTCGCTCTTTCTTTTGATAAAACATTTGCGATAAAAAGAGCGGTTGAGCTGGGAAGAATGTCGGGCATAAAAAAGATTAAAATAGTTCCTCCGATAGAGGAAATAATGAAAGGAGAGATATCGGTTGGAAATCTGAAGGAGGTTGATATGGAGGACCTTCTTAAAAGAGACATTATATCTCTTGACCTGGAAAATATTGAAAAGTTTATAAAAAACAGGAGGGTTTTTATTACCGGAGGAGCGGGATCTATCGGCTTTGAGCTTGTCTGTCAGATTGCAAGACTTAATCCTTCTTTGCTTTTAGTTTTAGACCAGGATGAAACGGGCATTTTTAATGTTTCAAAAGAACTTGAAAAATTCTCCGGATTTGAAAAGAAATGCATTGTCGGAGACGTAAAGGACAAAGAAAAAATTGAAAGCATTTTTGAAGAGTTTAAGCCGGAAATAGTTTTTCATGCTGCCGCCTACAAACATGTCGGGCTTATGGAGGAATATCCCGAAGAAGCAATTAAAAATAATATTTTCGGAACCAAAATTATTGCAGAAGCCGCGGCCAAAAACAATGTTGAAAAATTCATTATGATTTCAACTGACAAGGCGGTCAATCCTACTTCGGTAATGGGAATGACAAAAAGATTCGGGGAAATAATATGCAGAATGCTAAACGGCAATACAAAGTTTATTTCCGTCCGTTTTGGAAATGTCTTGGGCAGCAGAGGAAGCGTTATTCCCTTGTTTAAAGAGCAGATTAAAAGAGGAGGTCCGGTTGAGGTTACTCATCCTGATATGAAAAGATATTTTATGGCTACGGAAGAAGCGGTTGCTCTCGTAATCCAGGCGGCCCAAATGGGAGAAGGCGGAGAGGTTTTTGTTCTTGATATGGGAGAGCCGGTTAAAATTTACGACCTGGCAAAAGAAATGATACGCCTTTCCGGATTTGAACCTGATAAGGATATTGCGATTGTTTTTACAAAAGCGTCTCCCGGCGAAAAGCTTTTTGAAGAAATATTAACCGAAAAAGAGGGGACTGTTGCCACAAAAAACAGAAAAATATTCAAAGCAAATCAGGAAGATGCAGTAGATAAAGAAAAGCTTTCTTTGTTTTTAGATAAGATGAAAGAAGGCGCTCAAAAAGAAAAGATAAAAATTCTTATGGAAGATTTTTTAAATCTTAATTAATAAACAATTTATATTGTCTTTGCTTTTAAAATTGATATAATAAAAAAATGAGTTACAAAATAAATAATGAAGATAATTTGACTTTTATTTTCAGAAACGTTGCTTTTATTGCCGTTCTGCTTTCTCTTATTGCTCCTCTTGTTATTTCAAAAGACATGTTTTTCCCTTTTATAGGGCCAAAGAGCATTTACTTTATGTTTTTTTCCCAGATTGCTTTTTTCTCCTGGCTTGTTCTTGCGATTCATAACAGAAATTTTCTTCCTTCAAAAAATATAATTCTTTTTTCTCTTTCTCTTTTTATCGGGGTTCTTTTTTTAAATTCATTTTTGGGAGAAGATTTTCAAAACAGTTTTTGGTCAAATCATGAGAGAATGACCGGTTTTTTAATGCATCTTCATTTGTTTGGTTTTTTCCTCGCTGCGACTTCTATTTTCAGAAACTGGGAATGGAAAGTTGTTTTTTCTTCAAGCGCTTTTATCGCTTCTGTTTTGGGAATTATTGCAATGTATGACAGATTTGTTGGAATTGAAACAGTAAGCTTTAGCGGGGGAGCGACTACCGGAAATACTTCCTTTATGGGAACTTATCTTCTTTTTAATGCTTTTATAGCATTGTATCTCTTTTTGAAAAATAAAGATTACTACAGAATTTTGGGAGGTATTTTTTTTGCAATAATTTCTTTTTCTCTTATATTTAATCCTGGAGGAAGAGCTGCCCTTATTTCTTTTGTTTCCGGAATCATTTTATTTTATCTTCTGTTTTTGCTTTTTGAAAAAAAAGGATTTTTAAGAATTTTATCAGGAATTATTATTTTAATTGCTTTTCTTTTTTCCATAGCAGGATTTTTAATAGTCCTTAACCCTAAAAGCGAGACGGCTCAAAGCTTTCTTTCAAAATCAAATCTTGGAACAATAGGAGGAAGAACGATTGTCTGGGAAATTTCCTTAAAGGGATTTTTAGATAAGCCGATTTTTGGATGGGGGCTGGAGAATTTTCCTCTTGCTTTTTCAAAGCATTATAACCCTTGCCTTGGAACAGAAAGATGCGGAGCTGACACTCTTTATGACAGGGCCCATAATTTCTGGCATGACAATCTTGTTTCTTTTGGCATAATCGGCTCTGTTTTTTATTTCTTCCTTTTTGGTTCTGTTCTATTTTTCCTGTGGAGAAAATATTTTAAAAAGGAAACCGGTTTTATTGAAGCGGGAATATTTACTTCTCTTTTTGCCGCATATTTTGTCCAAGGCCTTACTGTTTTTGACGTTGTTAGCAGTTTAATTATGCTTTTTCTTATTCTCGCCTTTATTTCCGGGCTTTCAAAAAAAGAAGAATATTCTTTTGAAAAAGTAAAAGATCCAAGCGTCATTATAATATTTCTTATTTTTTTGCTTTTTCTTTTTTACCTTAATTATTTTGTAATAAGGCCTTATAAAGCGAGCACTTTAATAATAGAATCCTTTAGAAGCGAAGTGGGATCTGAAAAGAGAATTGAACTTGCAAAAGAAGCAATATATATCTCTCCTTTAGGAAGAGATCATATAAGAAAGCAGATGGCATCAAGAATTATTGCTTATACGGGAAAAAGCAGTGGCGCTCTAAACGAGATAATCTTTTTTATAAACGAGCTTGAAGATGAAATTTTGCGTTCTCCATTTGACTATAACAGCCATATTTCTTTGGGACGCCTTTACCTTCAATATGTCAATATTTTTATAGCCATAAACGAGAGAAATGTAACAGAAGAAATTTTAGACGAGGCAATGGTTTATGTAGGCAGAGCAAAAGAGGTTCTGGAAAAAGCAATTGAGATTTCTCCAAAAAAACAAACAGCGTATTGGTTTTTAGCGGAAGCAAAGGTAAAAGAAGGCAATCCGGAAGAGGCGCTTTTGCTTACCCAAAAAGCCATTGAACTTGAGCCGGGAATCATGGAATCCCATTTTTATTCGATAAGGATTATTAAAGATGTTTTAAAAAATAGAGAACTTGCAATTGAAAAAGTGGAAGAAGCCAAAAGAATAAATCCTAATTGGGATTTTAGCCCTCTTTTTAATTCAAATGCTGACTATTAAAAATATATCGCAATTGTTTCTTTTACCCAGCGTTCTTGCGGCCTTGTTTTTTCTATTCGGGGCCTTTTTTCTCTTTTTGAAAAAGAAAAAAACAGGAAGAGCTTTTATTATTCTCTCTTTTCTTTTTTACTATGCTTTTTCCGTTTCTCCTGTTTCTGATTTTCTTCTTAATCCTCTTGAAAAAGAATATTCTTTCTTGAAAGAAGAAGAAATGGATAAGGCAAATAAAGTAGTGCTTCTCTTAGGAGGAAGAGAGAGTGATATTTTAAGAGGAAGCGAGGTCTTGCGCATAAGCCATACTTTAAATCATAGAGCCGGTATTATTATTTCCGGAACGGATCCTTTAAATCCAAAGAGCGAAGAGGCCTTTGCGGTTAGGAATTTTTTTATTTCCAGAGGAGTCCCGTCTGAAAAAATAACCATAGAAGGAAGTTCAAAAAATACTTGGGAAAACGTAAGGAACGTAAAAGAAATAATAAACGATGAACCCTTTTTTCTTGTTACTTCTGCCTATCATATGAACAGGGCGGTTAAAGAATTTCAGAGAGTCGGACTTTCTCCCATTCCTTCTCCAACGGATTTTAAAAGAAAAGGGGAGTATAATATGTTTGATATTTTTCCATCTCCTGAAAATTTGAAAAAATCCGATCTTGCGACAAAGGAGCATCTTGGAGAAGTTTATTATAAAATTTTGTTCTTTTTTGAAAAACAAGAATAAAATAGCTTTCTTGTATTTCCTTGTTCTATACTTTTTGGTATAATAAAACGTAGAATTAAAAAAAGGAAAATTGCAGTATGATAAAAATATTTGGAAAAAACTTTAAGAAAAAAGGATTTACTCTGGTAGAAGTTTTGCTTGTGGTTTTTTTCTTGGGTGTTTTGGCTTCGACTGTTGCCGGATATCTTTCTTCTTCAAAAGATTCAGGGAGAGATTCAAGAATTTCTTTGGGGATAGCCCAGGTTGATTCGGTTGCCGAAATGATACACTCAAACTACGGAACCTATAACGCTCTTTGTTCTAGCGGAACATCTTTATCAAATGAGAGAGGACTTGATGTTATCCAGGAAGATATAGAAAAACAAGGAGGAACTGTTGCCTGTTTTGCAGACGGAGATAATTATTGCGTTTCGGCTCGTCTTCATAGAAGCGGAAAGTATTTTTGCATTATGGACGATAAAAGAGCAAGTATTGCAAATGGAGGATGTATAAGCGCTACGGTTGGATGCGGAGAGGAAATTCCCGGAGAAGAGGAGGAAGAGGAAGAGGAGGAGGAAGAAGAGCAATGTACTAAAACGGAGGGAACTGCCATAAAGATTGCTGGAGGACAAACTCATTCTCTTGCCCTAAAATCAGACGGAACCGTTTATGCCTGGGGAAGAAATATTCGCGGTATACTTGGAGACGGTACTACTGTAAGCAAATATATTCCCGTCCAAGTCAAAGGAGTCGGAGGAGTTGGCTATTTAGCAAATATTGAGGAAATTGCAGCAGGAGATCTTCATTCTCTTGCCCTAAAATCAGACGGAACCGTTTATGCCTGGGGATCTGGTTCTGCATCGGGAAACGGTGATTCTTCTGATAAATATACTCCAGTCCAAGTAAAAGGATTAGCTGGCGTTGGTTATTTGACCGGTATTACAAAAATTGCAGCTGGAAGCTACCATTCTCTCGCTCTAAAATCAGACGGAACCGTTTATGCCTGGGGAGGCGGTGACTACGGTCAGCTTGGAGACGGATCAAATAATAGTCGTCTTACTCCCATCCAGGTAAAAGGAGTCGGAGGAGTTGGCTATCTAACTGATGTTATAGAAATTGCAGCTGGAAGCTACCATTCTCTCGCTCTAAAATCAGACGGAACTGTTTTTGCTTGGGGGAATAATACTTTTTGCCAACAGGGAAACGGAACAACAACTAATTGGCCGCCTACTCCAGTCCAAGTAAAAGGAGTAGGTGGTGTCGGTTATTTGACCGATATTGAAAGTATTATGGGAGGACTTTATCATTCCCTTGCTCTAAAATCAGACGGAACTGTTTATGCCTGGGGAGGCAATTCTTTTGGAGAACTTGGAGACGGAACTACGACATCAAGATGCACTCCTGTTCAAGTGAAAGATGTAGTTGAATAATATTTAAAAAATATGAAATTTTTTTCTAAAAAAATAATATTTACAATAATTGCCCTTTTTTCTCTCCTTGTTATTTTAATTGGATTATTTTTCTTAAATCAGAAAGAAATAATTACAATAAGCATACCTGGAGAAGATGATATTGAAATAGGAATAGGGAAAGATTCGGGAAATCCTTATGCCAAGATAAATAAGTGGAAAGGAGATGCCAGTTTTTATATTGAATATGCAGGAGAAGAAGGGATTT
This sequence comes from Candidatus Paceibacterota bacterium, assembly GCA_028697015.1. Classification (NCBI taxonomy): domain Bacteria; kingdom Bacillati; phylum Minisyncoccota; species Minisyncoccota bacterium. Next base: position 2,256 of record JAQVFW010000011.1, on the reverse strand, counting down.
TTGAGATTTCTAAAGAAGAAGAAATAATAAAAGCAAAAAACGGCAATAAAGAAGTGCATTTTTATAGAGTTGGTAATTCTGAAAAAAAAGATAATTTAGTAGAGCCGAATATATTTGGTTTTTTTAGAAAATTAATTGGTACTTCTAAAACTCTTGCTTCTGAAAACGAGAAAGTTTTACGATATTTTAATTTTGGCGCTATTGATTTATATAGCATGAATGCCTATTACGAAATATTTCAGCATAAAGACGATTATTCTCCGACAATAACATTATATACTTCAAATGAAGATGGCTATCAATTTTATGGAACTCGCGAAACAGAAAGAGATTTGCGTTTTGAAGATGTGGATCTTCCGATTGGAAGATACGCAACCATGGAAAAAGGAGACGGAAGTCCCGTTGTTTTTGTAAATAAGGAAGGAATTATCAGTATTACTCTATATAATAAGGAAATATCAAAAGATCCAGAAAAGTACATGGATATTGTAACGGACGCTTACGATGAAGTGCTCAAGGATTATGGTATTGACAATGTCAAAAGTTTTTCAAATACAATGTACTATCTTGACGGCATAAAGCCGAAGATAGTTGGTAGAAAATCCGTTGACGGCGACTATATTCATTTTGCTTTTTATCTTGATTCTCCTCTAAAAGACGACAGATTTTTAAAAGCGACAAGAGATTATTTGAAAGCATTTGAAGTTATTGTTTCTCTTGATGGCTTAAGGAGTATTAATAAAAACATAGATTATTCATTTGGAGAAAAGATAGTTGAAAAAATTGCGGAAAAAACAGATTTAGAACTGCTGAAAGATTCGCTTACCATTGAAGAGACAGAAATTGTAAATTCTTTAAAGGAAGAGTTAGATTCTAAAGAATGGATTAAGTATTCCGAAAGAAAAGATTTGGTTCAAAAACAAAGAATGGAAGATGTCGAGAAATTTGAAATAGAGCTTGTCTTAAGAGAAAAACCCAGTACAAATTTATTTGAGTATAAAATAGAATCAGAAAATCTTCTCTTCTGGTATCAAGGAGAATTAACTAAAGAAGAGACAGAGGAAGGATTTCATAGGCCGGAAGATATTATTGGTTCTTATGCTGTTTATCATAAGGACCATGAAAAAACAAGAAGCAAAGAAGAAGCGGAAATATATGGAATTGGAAAGGCGTTTCACATATATAGGCCAAAAATAGTTGATGCTTTAGGAAAAGAGGTTTGGGGAGAATTAAATATAGACGAAGAAAGAGAAATTTTAAGTGTAAAGGTTTCTCAAGAGTTTTTAGACAATGCGATATATCCTGTAAAAGTGGATCCTACTTTTGGATTTACGAGTAAGGGATCTTCAGATAGAAATATTGGAGGATCAATTATGGGAAGTTTTTTTCAATCTCCGAGTTCGGCTCAGACGGGAATAAGTGTACATACCCATATTAGAAGAGATAAGTCGGGGAATTTTAAAATAAGAAGTGGTGTTTACGATAGTGACTATAATTTTTTAACCAATGGAGCAACGGGCGAATATTTAAGTAATTGGGAACCTGATACTGAAAACTGGATTACTCTTAATTTTTTAAGTGCCCCTTCTTTTTTAGCATCAACAAACTACCTTATTGTTTCTATGGGAGATGTCTCAAATACTCATATTGCTTATGATACCGTATCAGAGTCAATTGGAAGAACGAAAGCAGTTACATATGGCAGTTTCCCTTCAACCTTAACCGATTATAATAGTGATACGTTTAAATACAGTATATATATAACAAGCGAAGAGGTTGTTCAAGAACAATTATCTACTCCTCAAAGCCTTTCAAATACAAGTATAACTACAAGCGGATTTACTGCAAACTGGAATAGTGTCGCAAACGCTGATGGCTATACCGTGGAAGTTCATTCAAACGACACTTACAGTAATTTAGTTCAATCCCAAACTCCTTCAGAAACATCTCAATCGTTCAGTGGTCTTGATGATGATACAACATACTATTGGAGAGTAAAAGCTACGGCAAGTGGATACACCGATTCGGAATGGGCAAACAGTAGTGTGACAACGGATGCGGAAGTAGCAGGAGGCGGTTATCTGTCGAGTGTTGTTGCTATTTTTTCCAAGGGAACTCATTCTATGGCTCTAAAATCAGACGGCACGGTAGTTTCATGGGGGTATAATACATATGGCCAGCTTGGAGACGGCACCACGACAGACAGGTCAATTCCAGTAAAAGTAAAAGGCCCTGGAGGAACAGGATATTTATCAA
>JAQVFW010000010.1 GCA_028697015.1 Candidatus Paceibacterota bacterium | reverse complement strand
TCATTCTTTAAAAAATACTCATAGGGGTTGTAATAAAAAAAACGGGCGAGTGGCGGAAAGGCATACGCACAACACTTAAAATGTTGCGAGGATTACCTCATATGGGTTCGACTCCCATCTCGCCCACCAGTATTAAACTTTCAGATTTTTGGCCGACGAGATTGGCCGCGCTTCGCGCGGCTGAATAGGGAAACACTGGCTCGCCGCGCACGGCGCGGCTCGCCAAGCGCAGGTTCGAGCCAAAGATTTCTTTGGCAGCAACCTTTTTCTCCAAAAGGTTGTTATCCCTTGCGATTTTGACGAGAGTTGAAGCGACTTTTATCCATTCTTTCATCGGTTCGAGCCAATCATTCTGCTTTTGTTCAATCCGTGCCATTTTCTCGTCCAGCGACTTCTTTTCTGATAACAGGATAGCTTTCTGTTCTCGGTAGATTTCTCGCTCAATATCCTGCTCTAAATAGCCGTCAAGAAGTCGCTGGAGTTTCTCATTTATGGCGCGGATTTGATTTTGCGACTCAAGAACAAAAACAGAAACGGATTGGGCGGACTTTTCTTTGTCTGTTTCCGCCATTTCCAATAACTTTTCCGCCCAATCCGCACGCAAAGAAAATTTTTGAAGCAGAGAGGAAATTTGTTTGTCTAGTTCCTCTTGGCGAATACAGGGTTCGGGACACTTCACCGATTTATTTTTCTTGGTGCAGTGGTAGTAAATATAATCGTGCGTGTTGCCATTCTTTTGCTTTTTAACCCTGTATTCGCCAGTGATGGACATTCCGCAAGAGCCACACTTCAATAATCCGCAATAATCTTGCGGTTCATACTTGGTTTTGTGGTGCGGCCTTCCTCTCTGCTTCAAAACCTCTTGGACTTTATCAAAAATTTTCTTTGCGATGATTGGCTCGTAGTTTCCTTCGTGAAGTTCACCGCTGTATTTGAATAATCCGGTGTAGAACGGATTGGAAAGGATAAAAGTCGCCCTCGTCTTGTGGATTCTCTTTCCGCCGCGGGATAGTATCCCGCGTTGCGCCAAAAAGTCAGAAATATCATCTAATCGCGAATTGCCCTCGGCGTAGAGTTCAAAGGCCCCGCGAATGATTTTTGCTTTCTTTCTGTCCACTACCACCGATTTTGTGCGGCTATCGTTGATATAGCCGATGGGCGCGGGGCCGGGATATTCTCCGCGCTTCACTTTTTGGCGCAAACCTCGCTTCGTGTTTTCAGAAAGAGAGTCCACATAGTATTTGCTTTGCCCGAATACAATATTCAACATAAATTTTCCTTGCGGCGTATTCTCAAACCACAGCGTGGGAAATTTCAACGCCGCAAGTTTTCCGGTGTCCAAAAGGTAAATGATACGCCCGCCGTCCACCGAATTGCGCGCCAATCTGTCCGCGTGCCAAGCCAAAATTCCGTTTGCTTCTCCTCGCTCTATTTTGTCCAGCATTTCGTTGAAAATAGGACGACCCGGAATTTTGGCTGATTGTTTTTCAATGAGTACATCAATAACATTCAAGTTTTCTTGCTTGGTAAAGGCGCGCAATTCTGCGATCTGGTCTTCAATCGAGCGAACCTGCTTATCTTCCACATCCGTGGACTTGCGGGCGTATAGGAAAAATTTATGTTGTTCGTTATTCATAATGGGCAAAGCAAATACTTAAAATCGCAAGGGATTTCGAACCTGTGCTTGGCGAGCCGCGCCGTGCGCGGCGAGCCAGTGTTTCCCTATTCAGCCGCGCGAAGCGCGGCCAATCTCGTCGGCCAAAAATCTGAAAGTTTAATACTGGTGCGTTTGTTTGACGAAATCCGAACCTATTTTGAACGGAACTGACCCGCTCCGCCCCGCCGCCGCTCGCTAACGCTCGCCAGCCAGCAAAAAAGTTTTCTTCGCTTTTCCTGATTTGCGCGCGCCGAATTTTTTCTTCTAAAAGGAAAAGAAAACTTTTTTGCTGGCTTCTGCTCTGACCGAGCAGGGCGGCGGGGCTTCGCTTCGGCTCGGGCGCGGCGGAATTCCCCCCACACCCCCCTTCCGCCGCGCCCTCGCTTGGACGGCCAATTTTTTCGGCGGGCTTCAAGTTAAATCTCGCCCTTGCCCCACCACTCCCGTGCGCGGGCGAGGTCAAGGAACTCCCTTTTTGCTTGCTCAAGTTTTGAAAAATTGTTATCATTAAAGTTGAAAGAAGGATATATATAGATTATACTCTATATATTATAATATAATCAAATGGCAAGCAACAAGATCGGAGTTAATATCAAAAAAATCAGAGCAGAAAAGGGCTATTCGTTAGAAAAGATAGCCCGGCTTGCTGATTTGTCGCTTAATACCATTGTTAAAATAGAGAATGGCGTTAATCAAAATCCCACATTTGAAACTTTGCAAAAAATCGCCAAAGCTTTGGAAGTTAAAATGGACGATTTAATAAACTGATACTATGGCAAAAATAAACGACTTAAATTTGAATGATTGGAAAGAATACAAAGACCTTTTGACTGATAGTTTGTGGCTGATTGGCGAGCGCGACAAATCGGGCGCGCACAACAACGCCTATCACGGCAATTTTATTCCGCAAATTCCGAATCAGATGATGCGGCGTTTTACAAAAAAAGGCGATGTTGTCTTGGACGCTTTTTTGGGCCACGGCACATCTCTAATTGAGTCAAAAAGGTTGGGAAGGCATGGCATAGGCATTGAACTTATGCCGGAAGTCGCGCGCGTGGCAGTGCAAAATATCAATAGCGAACTTCCAAACGGCCACAAAGTTTTTACGGAAGTTATTGTTGCTGATAGCACAACAAAAGAAGCGCGCGAAAAAGTTTTAGACACTCTCAAAAAGAATGGCCAAAAAAGCGTCCACATGATTATTTTGCACCCCCCATATCACGACATAATAAAATTCAGCAACAAAAAAGAGGATTTGTGCAACGCCGCAACCGTTGAAGAATTTACTACAAAATTCGGCGATGTGATAGAAAACTTTTCTGACTTGTTAGACAAGAATAGATATTTGGCTATTGTTATAGGCGATAAATACACAAATAGCGAATGGGTGCCGCTTGGCTTTTATCTTATGCAAGAAACGCTAAAACGCGGACAAGGTTTGAAATTGAAAAGCATTTTAGTAAAAAATATGGCGAATAATCGCGCGAAATTGAATCAAGAAAATCTGTGGAGATATCGCGCGCTTGTTGGCGGTTTCTACATCTTCAAACACGAATATATTTTAGTTTTCAAAAAAGTATGACGACACACGTTTTCATTGTTGATTCAACGACATTCAAACTCCACTTGGAGTATCTTTTCGCTGGCACTGGCGCAAAAGATAATAAAATTGACTTCAACAATAATTCAAATACTTCGCTCCACGCAACAACGGAAAATATGCTCATCGGCATGATTGCCGACGGGAGCAGAGTTAGACGCGGAGATCAAATCATTTTCTACTTACAACAAGAATTTTCAAAGAAAATTTTTGAGGGTAAGTTTTTTGGGATTTTCAAGGCCAAAAACGACTGGTCGTTTTTGGACAATAACGACCGCCAGCAATATCTCAAAAACGAGTTAGGAAAATCGCTGACATTTAGAACTCTTATTGAGCCGTATAAAATTTATGCCGAGGGTGTAACCGAGTGGGAAGCACTGGACGAAATCAAAAATATGACTTCGCCAAATCAAATGTTGTGGAGCTTGATATACCGAAAACTTAAAGGTAATCGCGGCAACACGATGATAACGATTTATGAGGCAGAACGATTGACACAACTTATCAGAAACAAAAACAACAGAGCGGAATTAAATTGTCGTGATAAAGTGCTTTCATTTGACGCAGTAGAACAGAAAATCGTTTGCTTGAATGAAAGGCAAAGGACTTATACCGGACGGCAAGAAGTAATAAATTTGTTGCCGCGATTGATTGCAAAGTATCAAGCCGGAAATTCTTTTGAATCACATTTGCAGGCATATATAACAAAGAATCTCGGCAAAGGAACAAATGCGAGTTTAGACGAAACAATACTCAACGGCGCACAAATTGAATGGCTCGGCAACGAGGTTTCTTGTGGTGTTGGTATGCAGAGAATTGATGTTATGCCGTCGGTGATACAAAACGAACAAAGAACACTAATTCCCATTGAGTTAAAAGCGGTTGAAGCGGACGAAAGAAATGTTATCCAAATTCAAAGATATGTGGATTGGATAGAACAGTATTATATTCCGAACCGCCAAAGCGACATTCAGCCGGTTTTAGTAGCAAAGAAAATAGTTGATAAACAATCAAACGCTTATCAACGACTGATTGACAGCTTCAACCGCTTTAATCAGACAAACAGCAATCGGTGCGCGCGCCTCAAATTTGTCGAGTTTGATTTGGATAATAACGATCTATCTTTTGAGATAGTTTCGTATTAACATCGAGCAAATAGTATGGAAAACTTTTGGCAAAACTTAACAACCGCAATGGATATTTACTCACTTATTTATTTTGCCGTTTATTTTATCTTGGGCGTATTAGTTTGCTTCGCTTTCCTAAGATTCTTTTTCAGAAAAGAGATTCGTTTATTTAACAATCGTCGTCGGCCAATAATGATTTTCAAATCCACAGGTGAAGATATGGAAGTGGAAACAAAACTATTACGCGACAGCAAACTTTTTAATGTCCCCGAAGACCCTACCGACAAACACCAAAATATAGATCGGATTAAAGACCATAGCTTGATAATCATTGGTTACAGCGAGGGCATGACAAACTTTGACGATATTTTCAACGGGGCGAAAAATGCAGGTGTACCTGCTATTGTCTATTCAAAAAACGAAATTCCCAAAGATGTTTTCGACAAGTTAAGAAATTATTCGTGGTACTCAACTTGCCAAGTCCCGTTACGATTGGTTAATGATGTTTTTACTATTCTCTCGACTTTTCCTCAAAAATAAGAGTATGACCATACAAGAACAATTTGATAAATATCTTGCCGACCACATTAACCTCACAAAGGAGGATGTTAAAAAAGTTCAGGTTCATATTGAATTACGAGAACAACTTGAAACAAAACTTGAATTTAAGGGCAAAGATAACGACGAGACCTACTCATTTTTAACTGGTTCGTATTCTCGAAATACCGCAATTCGTCCACCAAAAGATGTTGATTTTTTTATTGTCTTGAATGATGAAAAATATGGAGATTTGAAGCCGAGCGAACTGCTTAACCTCTTAGAAAAAACGCTAAAGGAAATTTTACCGGACAAAACAGTATTTCAACAAACTCATTCTGTTACGATTGAATATGATGAAGAGTTTAGTATTGATGTTATCCCTGCATTTGAAATAAACAGTGAGCTTTATAAAATCCCTCATGTTTCTGATAATAGCGATCTTTGGTTAGAATCTAACCCAAAAATTCACGGGGAAAAATTAACCGAGGCAAATAACGCCGCCAACAAACTTTTAGTACCATTGGTCAAACTTCTAAAATCTTGGAAACGAGATAAGTGTAGCTATGTTAAGTCATTTCATCTTGAATTATTAACGATAGAAATTATAAATAATTTCGAATTCGAATCTTATTCTAAAGGCATAAATTTATTTTTTGATAATGCAAAGGATTACTTAGATAGTGCTATTATTGTTGACCCAGCAAACTCGGACAACCTTGTAGATGATTATTTAACAGATGATGAGCGGGGAAATTTAAAGTTTTTAATAAATACAGAAGCTACTATTGCTAGAAGTGCGGTTGATTTAGAAGATAACGGAAAAACAGACGAGGCAATAAAGGAATGGAATAAAATTTTTACGTTTAATCCACAAAAAAAGGAATCTTTAACTTCAAAACAATCTCACGAAAAAGTTTTACCTTATGCCGAAAATCTACAATATGATATAAAAATAACTTCCAAACTCTTTAATCCAACACTTGGTAAATACAAAGAAAACTATTATTCTAATAGTAGAAAACTACCCAAGGGGTGGAAACTGCGGTTTTATGTTGATACATCAAGTATTCCCGATCCCAAAAAAGTTTTTTGGCAAGTAGTAAATACTGGTCAGGAAGCAGAAAGGGCGGGCGATTTACGAGGCGAAGTTCTTGACGATCAGGGAAGCAACAGGCGCGATGAACATACAAAATACAAGGGAACACACTATGTTAATTGTTTTGTTGTAAAGAATAATAGTTGTATTGCAAAAAGTAGATTTTTTGTCAGTATTAAATAAGCCCGCCGAAAAAATTGGCCGTCCAAGCGAGGGCGCGGCGGAAGGGGGGTGTGGGGGGAATTCCGCCGCGCCCGAGCCGAAGCGAAGCCCCGCCGCCCTGCTCGGTCAGAGCAGAAGCCAGCAAAAAAGTTTTCTTTTCCTTTTAGAAGAAAAAATTCGGCGCGCGCAAATCAGGAAAAGCGAAGAAAACTTTTTTGCTGGCTGGCGAGCGTTAGCGAGCGGCGGCGGGGCGGAGCGGGTCAGTTCCGTTCAAAATAGGTTCGGATTTCGTCAAACAAACGCACTTAGATAAAATCTATAGATTAAGTATGTTTTTAAAAAAGATATGAAAGATATCTTGTTTTATTTTCCTTCTATTTTAGGTGTTATTTTGCTAAAGTAAAAAGATGCTGAATATTCCTATTGAAAATATATATCGCATCGGTCCAAGTTATAAGAAGAGGTTTAAAAAATTGGGCATTGAAACCATAAATGACCTTCTTTTTCATTTTCCTTCAAGATACGATGATTTTTCAAAGATAATAAGCATATCAAACGTGAAGAGCAATGAGGTTTGCACTATAAAAGGAGAAGTGGTCAAAATAGGTATTTTGAAAACTTGGAAAAAGAAAATGTTTATCACCGAAGCCCTTATCAAAGATAAAACGGGAACAATAAGGGCAATTTGGTTCAGTCAACCGTATTTGACCAAAACGCTTAAAGAAAAAGACGGCATTTTCCTTTCCGGTAAAGTCTCTGGAGACAAAATGTTAAATCCTGTTTATGAGAAAATAGGAGAAAAAGAGGCCTTTCATACCGGGCGCCTTACTCCTGTTTATCCCGAAACAGCCGGAGTTTCTTCAAAATGGATTCGTTCGCTTATCAGTATCTCTCTTTCCAAGTATAAAGATAAGTTTTTTGAAATACTGCCCGAAGAAGTAATAAAAGAAAATAATTTTTTAACCAGAAAAGAATCAATAACTCAAGTTCATTTTCCTTCTTCGGAGGTTTTGGCAAAAAAAGCAAGAGAAAGATTTGCTTTTGAAGAACTTTTTTTAATACAGCTTTTCGTCTTAAGAGAAAGAGCCAAGCTTTCTAAAGAAAAAGCGATTTCTCTCCCTATAAATCTTAACAACGTAAAGCCCTTTGTTGAAAATCTTCCTTTTAAACTTACCAATGCTCAAAAAAAATGCTCATGGAGAATATTAAAAGATATGGAAAAAGACAGGCCTATGAACCGCCTTCTTCAAGGAGATGTCGGTTCCGGCAAAACGGTTGTCGGAGCTATTGCCGCCTTAAACGCGATAAAAGCGGGGTATCAGGTCGCTTTTATGGCTCCGACCGAAATACTGGTTAAGCAGCATTTTAAAGAAATTTTCAATTTGCTTAAAAATTTCAATGTGAATATAGGGCTTTTAACTGGAAAAGAAGATAAATTTTATTCAAAAAAACTGAAAAACAGCGTTATTGAAATATCAAGAAAAAAACTTCTTGAAATGGCCCTTGGAAAAACCAATGAAAAAACAGGCAAGATTCAGACGGGAATAGATATTTTAATAGGGACTCATGCTTTAATTCAAGACAAGGTAAAATTCGGAAAGCTGGCCCTTGTTGTTTTAGATGAACAGCACCGTTTTGGAGTAAAACAAAGAGCAAAACTTTGTAAAAAAAAGGGAGAAGTAACAATTCCCCATCTTCTTTCAATGACGGCAACTCCTATTCCTCGAACGCTTGCCTTGACTGTTTACGGAGACCTTGATCTTTCTTTGATTGACGAACTTCCTAAAGGGAGAAAGAAAATAATAACTGAAGTGATAAAACCTGACGAAAGAAAGAAATATTATAATTTTATCAGAAAAGAAATTAAAAAGGGCAGGCAGGTTTTTGTAATTTGTCCAAGGATAGAAGCAAGCGAAAAAGAAGATATTCAAATTAAAGCGGTAAAAGAAGAATACAGGCGGCTTAAAAAAGAGGTTTTTCCTGATTTGAATATTTTAATGCTTCACGGAAAAATGAAAACAAAGGAAAAAGAAAAAATCATGGACGAATTCAAAAGAAACAAGGGGGAAATTCTTGTTTCAACTTCCGTGATAGAGGTTGGAATAGATATTCCAAATGCCACGGTTATGGTAATAGAAGGAGCGGAAAGATTCGGACTTTCTCAATTGCATCAATTCAGAGGAAGAGTTGGAAGGGGAAAATTCCAGTCATACTGCTTTTTGTTTACGGATTCTTCAAACAGAAAAACATATGAACGGTTAAGGGCCTTAGTAAGCTCTGAAAACGGATTTGAACTTGCCGAAAAAGATCTTGAAATGAGAGGCCCGGGAGATTTTATAGGAGTCAGGCAGTGGGGAATGCCAGACAGAGTAATGTCCTCTTTAAAAAATCTACCTTTTATAGAAAAAACAAGAGAATCGGCTAAAAAAACATTGCAAAAAGATCCGTTTTTAAAAAAGAATTTTTACCTTGGAGAGGGCCTTAAAAGATTAAGAGAAAAAATTCACTTGGAATAATTATTACTGTTTTTTGCGAACCTTTTCAGTTGGCCAAAAACCCATGTATTTTCCAAGCATCCATCTTGTTTGTGCGTCAAGGGAAGGAATAGAAGCGAAAAAAAGCATGGTTGGAGGAAAGAGGACCCAGCTAAAGAGAAAGAAAACATATTTATACCTTCCAAAACTTGGCGGTCTTGGAGGAAGAAGAATGAAGCTCAAATAACTTGAACTGATAAGACCAAGCATTGCCACCGCAAGAACCCTCCCCATTACTCTGGGAAGATTATACGATATTACCGTTTGGGAAAATTCCATTCCTCCTATTAAAATAGGAAGCCATCCAAGGATAAAAATAAGAATGCTTGCCGTTGCCCAAGAAATATGCCCTTCAATAACTTCGAAAGACAAAGATATTTTTTTCCAAAAAGGTATTTTCTTGTTTTTAAAGAATCCAAAAAGAAAGTAGGCAATATCTCCGCAGCCGTAAGCCCATCTTCTTTGCTGTTTATATATGTTTATCAAAGTTCTGAAAAAACTTTTTGCGACATTGGCATCCATTGATATCGGGTAATAAAGAGGAACCGTTCTATAATCTCCGTCATATTTAAGAAAACATTGCCAAAAAATCCTTGAATCGTCGGAAACTACGTTTGTTTGTTTAAAATCAATGTCAACAAGCGCCTTAAAGCTCATTGAATGGGAAGAAAAGGTAATTAATTTTTCTGGCCTTTCCTGGTTCATTGTGTGCCAAAAAGTAGAAGAAAAAGAAAAAAGCCTTGAGAATGCCGGAGCTTGCCATATATTGTTTATAAAAAGAGGGATTGGCTGAAAGCTTGTCCTTGTAGGTTTTTCTGCCGTTAAATAATGAAATGTCAGACAGCTGAAATATTTTTTAAAAATACAAGTGTCAACATCAAAAGAAGAAAATATTATTTTTCCATATGGAATTTTTAAAGGATCAATGATTTCTTTTTTTGCTTTTTTTGCAGCCCATGTTTCATTGGCTCCTTTTCCTTGAATTTCATGGGGGATATTTTCAGGATGCCAAGAAACCATAAATTTGAAAAATTTTGAAGAAAATTCTTTTTCAATCTCAATTGCCGTACTTAAAACTTCGTTTCTTGCCGCTTCTTCGCAAGCGAGAATGACGATCATTTTTTCTTTGGGATAGTCGCTCTTGCAAATGGCTTCAAAGTTTTCTTTTACAATTTCCAAAGGCTCCTTATACATTGGTATTACTATGAGATGATAAATATCCTCCCACTCTTTAATTGCCGATATTTTTCTTATCCAGTTTGTTTTTTCATGCTTTGCCATTTTTTTATACCCGCTCCAGAGATGAAAAGAGAAATAAATAGAGCGAAAAAACCAGAAAATAGCAAAAGAAATAATAAAGACCGCAATAAAAAAGGGCTTTTTGGAAGAGAGAACAATAGCGGCAATTAAAATTCCCCAGGAAAGCGCTCCCGGAAAAATTTCAAGGCATCTGAAAAGAAATCTCTCTTTTTTATCTTTCAAATCTTTGGCTGTGCCTATTTTGAGATAATTCATGGCGACCCCACGGGGAATCGAACCCCGGTTTTCAGGATGAAAACCTGATGTCCTAGGCCACTAGACGATGGGGTCTATGGTAGATATGATAGTTTAAAAATTGAAAAAAATCAAGAATTTGTGTAGTATCTTAATAATAAGAAGAGAAAATTATTCTTTATGAAAATACTTGCCATAGAAACATCTTGCGACGATACGGGAATAGCGGTACTTGATAATTCAAAAATTCTTTCAAATATTGTTTCTTCCCAAATAGAAATCCATAGAAAATGGGGTGGCGTTTATCCTGCACTGGCAAAAAGGGAACACCAAAAAAATCTAATAATCGTTCTAAAAAAAGCCCTTTCAAGAGCAAATCTTCTTGAAAGAGAAAATAGTTTTGATTCTAAAAAAGAAGGAAAAATAAAAGAAATATTATATAGAGAAAAAGATCTTTTAAAAGAATTTTTAGATTTTTTAAAAAAATACAAAAAACCGAAAATAGATATGATTGCTATTACTGTCGGCCCGGGACTTGAACCTTGTCTTTTTTCGGGACTTAATTTTGCAAAGGCCCTTTCTTTTTATTTTGATATTCCTCTTTTTGCCGTAAATCATATTGAGGCCCATATTTTGTCCAATTTTATTCCTAGAAGGAAAGAAAAAAAATTGCAATTTGAAAAAAGTATTTTTCCCGCTCTTTGTCTTATAGTAAGCGGGGGGCACACTCAGCTTGTTTTAATGAATAAAATAGGAAAGTATAAAACAATAGGGGAAACAAGAGATGATGCCGCGGGAGAGTGTTTTGACAAAACGGCCCGTATTTTGGGGCTTTCTTATCCGGGAGGGCCGTCAATTGCAAAGGAGGCCGCAAAAAAAGAAAAAGAAAAAAAGTTTTCTATTTGTCTTCCAAGGCCAATGATAAACAGCAAGGATTATGATTTTAGTTTTTCAGGGCTTAAAACAGCTGTTTTATACAAGACAAAAGAAGATAAAAAATTGATAAATAGTGATTATAAAAGGGAAATGGCAAGAGAAATTCAACAAGCGATAATAGATGTTTTGATTAAAAAAACACTAAGAGCAGCAAGGGATTTTAAGGTAAAAACAATAATTTTAGGAGGCGGAGTTTCAGCTAATAATGAGTTGAGAAAACAAATGAAATTAAAAGCGAAGGGCTTTAATTTTTTTGTTCCCGAAAAACGCTTTACAGGAGATAATGGAGCAATGGTTGGATTTGCCGCTTTCTTAAAAAAAGAAAAAGGGAAGGACTGGAAAAAAGCTAAAGTAAATGCTAATCTTAAAATATGAATTTAAAAAACCAAAATCTATGGGAAATTGAAGAAAGAATATATGATGATTGGGAAAAATCCGGTTTTTTTAATCCCGATAATCTTCCTTCAAGGCATAAAGAACCTTACTCCATTTTATTGCCTCTTCCCAATGCCAATGACCCTTTGCATATGGGACATGCCCTTTTTACTATTCAAGACATTATGGCAAGATATAACAGGATGAAGGGGAAAAAAGTTCTCTGGCTTCCAGGGGGAGACCATGCCGGAATTGAGACGCAGTTTGTCTTTGAAAAAAAACTAAGCAAGGAAGGGAAAAGCCGTTTTGATTTTGACAGGAAAACCTTTTATGAAATGATTGCAAAATATGTTGAAGAAAATAAAGATATAAATAAAAGCCAGCTTAAGAAAATGGGATTTTCTCTTGATTGGACAAGATACAAATACAGCTTAGAACCTGAAATCGTTGAAAAAATAATAGGGACTTTTAAAAAATTGCATAATGACAAATTGATTTATCGGGGGAAAAAACTGGTTAATTTCTGCACTAAATGCGGAACGGCTTTTTCTGACCTTGAGGTTGATTATGTTGAAAAAGAAGACATTCTTTATTACCTGGATTATGGTCCTTTGCAAATTGCCACAACCCGTCCTGAAACTATTTTTGCCGATATATCGGTTGCCGTTAACCCTAAAGATAAAAGATATAAGAAACTGATAGGAGAAAAAGCAACAATACCCTTACTTGGGAAGGAAATTTTAATTATTGCGGATAAATCGGTAGATACAGATTTTGGAACAGGAGCGCTTAAAATAACTCCCGGACATAGCCAGGTTGATTTTGAAATTGGGGAGAAAAACAATCTTGAAGTTATAAGCATTATTAATTATTACGGAAAAATGATAAATGTGCCGGAAAAATACTTGGGACTTAGCGTAAAAAGAGCAAGGGAAGAAACCGTAAAGGATCTGGAGAAATTAGGGAAATTAATAAAAAAAGAACCGTTAAAGCATTCTGTCGGCGTTTGTTACAGATGTAAAAACGTTATAGAACCGCTGATTATTACTCAGTGGTTTGTAAAGATAGAAAAATTGGCAAAACCCGCTCTTGAAGCGGTAAAAAATGGAAAAACAAAAATATTTCCGGAAAAAAGATTTAAAAAAATGTACATTGATTGGATGAATAGTATTCACGACTGGAATATTTCAAGGCAAATTGTTTGGGGCCCTCAAATACCGGCATGGTATTGTTTGGATTGCAATAGTGACATTACAATTAATTTCTTAGATAAAGACGGCAAAAAGGTCAGTGGCACTTATGATAAGCTAAAAATTGATTACGACTTTGAAGAAATTAAATTGGGATTGCAAAGTTTGACTACGGATGAGAAAACAACTTATTCTTTAGAAGAGGCCCCTTGCAAAAAGTGCAAAGGGAAAAACATTTTGCAGGAAACAGATACTTTTGATACATGGTTTTTATCCGGCCAATGGCCTCTTACGGCATTAAATTATCCAAACAGCAAGGATTTTAAAACTTTCTATCCTACCTCGGTTCTTGATACTCTCTGGGATATTTTATTTTTCTGGGTTGCAAGAATGATGATGTTCGGAATTTATCTTGCAAAAGAAGTTCCTTTTAAGACAGTTCATATCCATTGCAGAGTTACCGATAATAAGGGGCAAAAAATGTCAAAATCCAAAGGAAATGTCATTGACCCGAATATGATGATAGAAAAATATGGAGCAGATGCGCTTAGATTTGCAATGGTTTTTGGAGCAAGTCCCGGAAGCGATATTTGCATAAGTGATGATAAAATTCGCGGAATGAGAAATTTTGTAACAAAAATACGGAATGCTTCAAAATTTGTTCTTTCTTATGAAGGAACGGTTAAAAAAACAAAAATCAAAAACAAAGACGATAAATGGATTATTGACGAAATGAAAAAAACCAATAAAAAAGTTACAAAATATCTGGATAATTACAGGTTTGATTTAGCTTCTTATGAAATTTATCATTTTTTCTGGCATAAATTCTGCGATAAATATATTGAATTAAGTAAAAAAAGAAGAGAAGAAGCTCAAGTAACGCTTATTGAGGTTTTAACCTGCTCCTTAAAGCTTTTACATCCTTTTATTCCTTTTGTTACAGAAGAAATTTATCAGACGATAAAGAGAAAAGATAAAAAATACTTGATTATTGAAGAATGGCCAAGCTCTAAAACTTAGGATATTTATAAATGAATTATCTGATCTATTTATTTTTTGCCGTTCTTCCCAGTATTATTTGGCTTTTTATCTTTTTGAGAAAAGATAAAAATCCGGAATCAAAAAGGGCTGTTCTCTTTGTTTTCATATTAGGAGGAGGAGCGGCTCTTTTGGCCGGATATCTTCAGTCGAAATTAACTGAATTATTCGGATTTTCTGTAAGAAAAGAAATGTTACTTTTCTATTTCTTTTTTTACCATTTCATTATAATTTCTTTTATTGAAGAAATTTTGAAATTTTTTGTAGTAAGAACAACTGTTATAAATAATGCTGAATTTGACGAGCCGATTGACGCTATGATTTATATGATTACTGCGGCTCTTGGCTTTGCCGCAGTTGAGAACTTTGTTTATTTTATAAGATACGAAGGATTATTCGGTCAGACAGTATATCACTATGCTTTTTATTTCGGCTTTTTAAGATTTCTTGGAGCCACTATTCTTCATGCTCTTTCTTCTGCCGTGCTTGGTTTTTTTATGGCCCTTTCTTTTTTAAAGATAAAAAGAAGGATGCTTTTTACTTTTACTGGAATTTTTCTTGCTACCGTATTGCATACCGTCTATAATTTGTTTATAATAAGTAAACTAGAGAGAAGCTTTTTGTTCTCTTCCGCCTTTCTTGTTTTGTTTGCTGTCTTTATCATATATTACGCTTTTTCAAAATTAAAAAAAATTAAAAGCATATGCGAGTTATGAAATTTTTTAAAAATAAAAAAGAAGAAGTACAGGGCTTTTCTTCAAAGCCGATAGAGAAAGAAGATTGGTTCGAGCCGGGAGGACAGCTTGTAATTGATGTTTATAGGTCAAATGATGACCTTATAGTAAGAGCTCCGATTGCCGGAGCAAGAACCGAAGATATCGGTATAGTTATTGAGAACGATATCCTTAAAATAAGCGGAAAAAGAGAAAAGACCGAAGAAGACATAGGTAAATCATATTTTTTAAAAGAATGCTATTGGGGGACCTTTACAAGAGAGATTGTTCTCCCCGTTGAAGTTGATAAGCAGAGAACAAAAGCAAAAATAGAAGACGGAATACTTATTATCACGATGCCGATAATAGAAAGGGAGAAAATAAAAAGCGTAGAACTGGAATAGTATTTTAGATATTAAAAAATCGGCACCTTTTACAATGTGCCGATTTTTATTTGAAATAAAATTTACCTATATATTTCGTATTTCCGCTATTCCTCCTATCCAGGTTATAAGCGCCCATGCAAAACTGCCTATAAAAACTCCAATAAGGGAATATATTATCATTTTTGTTGCAGTTGTTTTTTTGCTTGGCTCTCCGCTTGAGGCGACAAACATAATTCCTCCGATAACCACTCCTATTACAGAACCAAGAGCAAGAAACGCGAAAATCCAGTTGCTAATAGCAACTATTTTATTATACAAGCTTTCCAAAGTTGGCACTCCAAGAGTAAAGGCCTGAGCTTCTGATATCCTGAATAAGGAAATAAAAAAAAGACAAAGGGTTAAAATTTTCAGTAAAGTTTTTTTTCTCATATTTTTTGTTATGAAAATTATACAATCGCCAGTCCGGCTATAAAGTTTACTAAAACCAAGGCAAAACCTCCGATCATTACTCCGACAAGAGAATATATCATTATCTGCCTTGCAGAGGCGACTTTTCCTGGTTCTCCTCCTGAAGTAACGAACATATAGGCGCTGATTACAACCCCTATAACGCTAACGATTGCCAAAAAGGAAAAAAGCCAATTAGCTAAATTTCTAATTGCATTCCAAAGACCTGTTATTGTTCTGTCCGCAGGAATAGGAGGCGCGGCAGATAAAATAAAGGGAGAAGACAGCAGAAAAAGAACAACTGGCAGAATTAATTTTTTAAAGTTTTTTTTCTTCATTTTTTTGCAAAGTATATTTCTTAACTTAAAGAAAACTTCCAATAACCCAGTTTACAAGAATAACGCCAAGTCCTCCAACAATTACTCCGACAAGCGAATATATGAGCATGCTTCTTGCAGAGGCAACTTTTCCCGGTTCTCCTGCTGAAGATAAAAAATTATATCCGCTTGCAACAACCCCGATAACACCGGCAACAATTAGAAAGCTAAAGAGCCAGTTGGCGAGAATCATAAGAGTGGAAGCGAGCCCAATATTAGGAACAAAGCTCTGCTGAGCCCATCCTACAAATAAATTGGCAAATGTTCCTACAAATACTCCGACAAGGGAATATATAAGGGCATTTCTTGCAGAGGAAACCTTTCCCGGTTCTCCTCCTGAGATTACAAACATGTATCCGCTTACAACAACACCGATTACTCCTCCTGCTTGAAGGAAAGTAGCCAGCCAGTTGGCGAGAGTAAAAAGAGTGGAAGCGAGCCCAATATCGACGCCAAATCCTGCTCTTGCCCAGTTTACAAATAAACTAGCAAATGTTCCTATAAATACTCCGACAAGAGAATATATCATTATCTGCCTTGCAGAGGCGACTTTTCCGGTATCTCCTGCTGAGGTTACAAACATGTATCCGCTTACAACAACACCGATTACTCCGATAACTGCTATAAGTCCAAGCAGGAAATTAGCAATATTTGTAATTGCAGAAGTTATCCAAATTTCTGCCGGATTTCCGACTGCAAAACCGACTTGTGCCCAATTTACTATTGTCCATGCTACGGCTCCAACTACCGCTCCGACAAGAGAATATATCATTATTTGCCTTGCAGAGGAAACCTTTCCCGGTTCTCCGCTTGATGAGATAAACATATAAGCGCTTATTACAATTCCAATAACACTAACAATTGTTATAAGTCCAAGCAGGAAATTAGCAATATTTGTTAGTTGAGTGCTTATATTGCCTATCGGTCCTGCCACAATTCCTCCTCCTGGAGGAGCACCTGCGATTTGTCCGATTGCAGCAAGGAAAGGAAAAAGCAAAAAAGAAAAAAGCAGAGACGTAACTATAATCTTATTTTTCATTTAAATTGAAAAAACTTTAATTTAATTAAAGTATTTCGTTTACTACCCAGTTTACAAGAATAACGCCAAGTCCTCCTACAAGCACCCCAACAAGCGAATATATAACCATTTGTCTTGCAGATGCGGCCTTAGTTGCGTCTCCGGCAGAGGAAACAAACAAATATCCGCTTACAACAATCCCAATAACACCGGCAACAAGCAAAAAGCTAAAGAGCCAGTTGGCGAGAGTCATTAAACTTTCAAGTATTCCGGCTACGCTGCCTGAAGTTGGTAAGGGTTGATATGTTCCTGCCGCAAAAAGAGCGAAAGGAGCAATCAGAAGAGAAAGAGCAAAAACCGATAAAGCTATTTTTTTCATATTTTTAAAACAGAAATTTTTTATGCTGGTTATTTTTATTTGTTATAAATAAAATGCCGGATAAAACAAATCTTGTTTATTTTATAAATTTATTATTGCGTTAACAAGACCTCTTGCAAAAGCGCCGATAAGCACGGCAATTAAAGCATAAATTATTATCATTTTTGCAGAATTGGCTTTTCCCGGGTCTCCGGCTGAAAGAAGAATCATTATTGACCCGATTACAATTCCAATTACCGCTCCGACAACAAGAAAACTAAAAAGCCAATTTGCCGCTCTTAAAAACATGGCTTCTATAGTAGAAACTCCCTGAGCAAAAACCGAAAAGAAAGGAGCAAGCAATAAAAAAGAAAGAATAAACAAATTTAAAAGGGATGTTTTTTTCATTACGGTTATTATATAAAAAAGAAAAAAAATTGTAAATAGCAATTTTTATATTTTGGTGCCTCTGGCAGGATTTGAACCTGCAACCCTTTAGGGGACAGCGTCCTAAGCGCTGCGCGTATGCCAGTTCCGCCACAGAGGCCTTTATATGTTTATATAATACATCAAAAAGAAGAACAAAAAAAGGCAGGAAATCCAATATGGAATTATAGAGATCCTGCCTTCTTAACTGTTTGGCGACTAACTGGTAATCATATTGTCTACAAAGTTTACTAAAACTTGGGCAAGAAGGGCTACTAAAACGCCAACCAAGGCGTAAATTACCCAATTTCTTGCTGTTGCCAATTTGTCTGCATCTCCTCCTGAACCAAGAAAAGTAAACCCGGCAGCTACGATAGAAATCGCCGCTGCGGCCATTAATATAGTAAACAGCCAGTTGGCAATAGTTTTCATAACTACAACAAGGTCGGCGGTTTCGGGAAGTTCTCTGTCTTGCGCAAGTCCGAGAAAAGGAACGGACAATACGCTTAATGCGATAATACTAAGCAGTAGTGTTTTTTTCATCTTTCTAAGAATTTATTTTGATATAATTTCTTTAAAATCGACCTTTATTTATCCATTATATATAATAGTTTGAAAACTTACAATGGCAAAGAAGAATTTTCCTATATTCCAAGTATGTTTCTTATTATACTTATTAAAACATTAGCCGTGACGATAATAGCAACTCCAATTAAGGCAATAACGATTATATTTCTTCCCGTTGTTACTTTTCCCGGATCTCCCCCTGAAACCAGCAAATACCAAGCACCGACAACTATGGCTACGGGAGCTGCGGCCAGAGCAACTGTCTGCAGAAAGCTAATAATTGCATTTATCAGATCTACGATATTTGATACATTGCTTAAGGGGTTTGGCAAACTTACGGCCATTGTAAAGAGCGGGAAAACAATAATGGTCAAGACAAAAAAAACTAATATCAACATTGATGATTTCATTATAGATAATAATACATCAACAAAAAAAGAGGTCAAGCCTTTTTGGCTGTATAATCAAAAGAAAGCGGTTTTATTTTCCTCTCATTTCATTTAGTTTGCACCAATAGCAGTCTTCTTTCTTGCATCCTTTGTTTAAAAAAGAAAGGGACAATATTTCTTTTGCCGTTTTTTTGATCATTTCTTCCATTTCTTTTTTTTCTTCCTTTCTTATTTCTATTTTTTCTTTTTTGTAAAAATTTCTTTCGTTTGGTTCTATAAAGTCAATTTCCCCGGAAGCCATCTTGTATTTTCCCTTCTTGTATTTATCAAGAAGGAGATTGTAGAAAATAAGCTGTCTTTTTATATTTCCATCCGAATTTTCCGTTTTTCCCTCAATGTAGTTTTTGCTTCTCGGTTTTCCCGTTTTATAGTCGACAACGTTTACGTTTCCTTTGGAGTCCAAGAATTCTATTTTGTCAATTTTTCCGCTTAATAGAATATCCGGAGAGAATAATACACCCTTAATCTTAAATTCCGAAAGGATATTTGTTGCCCATTTTCCTTTATAAAATTCATAATATCCGCCAAGAGCTTTTTCTCCTTTCCTTTTTAATTCTTCAAAATCAGAGTTTTCAAGGTTTTTCCGTTTCAAATAATGGGAAAATTTAAGAAGAAGGAAATTTTTATCCGTTTTCTTATATCTCAAAGATTCAAAAAAATCCTTAAGAGCGTCATGGACGGCAATTCCATATATTTGATGTTTTTCCGGGCTTTTTGGAATTTTAAGAAGATTGGAATAAAAATATTTTAACGGGCATTGCAGGTAATTATTAAGGCCGGTTGCCGATAATCCTTTTGAAAGAAAGGTGTTTTTAATTAGGTTTTTGTCTTTAATTTCTTCTGTTTTTGGCAAGGAAGGAGTAAAAATCAATTTTTCTTCCGTTTTTCCTTCAATTTTTAAAAAGGAGCCGTTTTTAATCTCCTGGATAAATCTTGAGGGGAGCTGCTCTCTTTCTTCTTCGTTCTTATCAGAGTAAGAAATAAGAACTTCCTTTTTTGCTCTTGTAAGAGCTACATAAAAAAGTTTTCTTTCATCGTTGTTTTCGTCTCCTTCTTCTATTTTGTTTTTTGAAAGGGAGAAAACCAAAGGGGAAAGAGGAAGGATATTCCTATTTTTTCTGTCTCCCCAATGTCCGTATGTTGCTTTTGATATATATACGCAATCAAATTCAAGACCCTTTGCCCTGTGGGCGGTTAAAAGGCGTACTTTTTTAGAAGAATAATTTGCAGATGTTTTTTTTATTGGTAATCTGTATTTTTCCGCCAGCTCAAGGTATTCCATGAATTCCTTAAGCCCTTTTCTTTCGTATTTTTCCGCTTCTTTGAAAAAAACTTTCAATTTGTTAATTTTATCAATAGAATCAGGTTTATCCAAAAGATATGAAAGAAAGCCAGAATCATTAATCACTTTTTCTAGAAAAAAGGTAAACCGGTCGTTTTTTGAGGAAACAGCAAAAGAAGAAAGCATTTTTAAGAAATTGACTATTGTTCTTTTTGAGTAAAGAGTTGAAGAGTCGATGTCTTTTGACCTTATAATCCCGTATAGAGGTTTTCTTTTCAATTGTGATTCTTTAATAAGGGTGAAAATATCAAGAAAATCTATTTTCAAAAAGTCCAGATGCATAGCTTCTATCATTTTTTCTTCATTTCCAAATTCGTTTATGGCAGAAAGGAGGATTACAAGCTTTTTAATATCAATATCGTTTGTCAAAAGTTCTTCCGATTCAACGGAAAAGGGAATTCCTTTTTTTTGGAGAAAACGGGCAATTGGCAAACCGTCTTTGTTATCTCTATAGATAACGGCAATTTCTGAAGGGTTTATTCCTTTCTTTATTTTTTCTCCAATGTCTTCGGCTATAAAAAGGTTTTCGCTTTCATTTTTGTAAAAAGATAATATTTTGATTTTTTTACTTTTCTGTTTTGATACTGTTTCTAGTTTTGAAGAAATAATATCATTTGCCGCGTCAACAATATCTTTTGTCGAGCGATAGTTTTTTTTAAGCTTTATCACTTTCATTTCCGGATAAAGAGATTTGAAATGATTAAAATTAAGAAGAGACGCCCCTTGAAATCTGTATATTGCCTGCTTTTCATCTCCGACAATAAAGATGTTGGGAAAATTATGAAAAGAGGCGATAAGCTCGAGTATCTTATTTTGTCCGTTGTTTGTATCTTGGTGCTCATCAATTAAGATGTATTGATACTGTTCTTGCAAAGAAAGAAGAAGGTCTTTATTTTTAGAGAGCGCCTTTAAAACTTCCATTATCATATCGCTGTAATCGTATACTTTTAGTGCTCTGAGTTCTTTTTGGTATTCTTTGTATACAACGGAAAGTTCTTTGTTTTTTTCAATGCGTTTCCATATTTTTTGAAATTCTCCTTTCATTTTTCCTTCATGTTTTCCTTTTTGATGGAATACTGTGGGATTTTTTTCAAATTCTCCTTTTTCTCTTTTGGTTATTTTAGATAAATCTTCTGGTCCTATTCCTTCTCTTTTTAATTTATCTATGGAAGAGATAACAGCTTTAAGATAAAAGAAAGGATCTCCGTAGGGTTTTAATATTTTTAAAGAGCTTTTCTCAATTATTGACTTAATGATTTTAACCTGGTCTGTGTCTGTAAGAGTTGTTGATCCGGCTATTTCCGGGAAATCTTCCGGTCTTGTGTTTATGATGTTATTGCAGAATCTATGAAAGGTTGAAATATTAACAAGATAGCCGGAGCTTCCGATAATCTTGACTAAATTAGAACGCATTAAAAAAGCCCCCGAATCGGTAAAAGTAAGGGCCAGTATATTTTCCGGTTCAATATCGGTTTTTTTGAGAATATTTGCAATTCTTAATGTAAGAATTCTGGTTTTTCCCGTTCCCGGTCCGGCAATAACCATTACAGGGCCTTCTATAAGGTCAACTGCTTTTTTTTGTTCTAAATTAAGCTTGTTGTATAATTCTTTGAAGGACATAAAAACAACCGCAGGGTTTTATTAATCCGGCAGCATATCTCTTTCTTTAGCGAATTTCAAAAACAATGCTTACGTTTGAGACAATTTTGTTTTCTCCAAATCCTATTTCAGGCCCTCCTCCCATTCCAAAATTCATGTTGTCTCTGTAAAGAGGTATGTTTAGCTTATCTGTTGTTTCTGAAAAAGAAACGATTCTTTTTACTTTTACATCAAGTTGAGATGCTATTTTTTCTGCTTTTTCTTTTGCTTTAATAATAGCTTCCTCTCTTGCCATTTCTCTTAGTTCTTCTTCTTTTTCTACTGAGAAAATCAAGTTTCCGGCCTGGTTTATTCCTTCTTTTGTCGCTCCGGAAATAATTTCGCCTGTTTTTCCAATCTCCCTTATTTTAACTTCCAAAGAATGAAGGACTTCGTATCCACTAATATATCCTTCCATTCCTTTGTCATATCTGTAAAGGGGATAAATATTAAAAGAGATTGTTTTAATATCCTTTTCTTCAATTCCTTCTTTTTTTAAAAAATCAATAACTTTATCTGTTTTATTTGTATTTTCCTCCATTGCCTTATCTACAGTTTCTTTCTCGCTTCTTATTGAAAGCTGGATTGAGGCGATATCCGGCTTTGCAAAGGACTCTCCTTCTGCAGAAATTACAATGGTTCTTGTTTCTCCGCTTAAGTATTTTCTTTCTTCAATTCCGTTTGCAATCAAAATTCCGATATATACGGTAAGAAAAAGCAGAGAGAGGGTTGCTACCGAAAAAAATGATTTGTTATTCATATTTTTTATTTATTAATATTTTTTATTTTCAAAATAATTATAGCACAAATTAATTTTAAAAGAAAAAGGAGGAAAATGGCTTTTATCCGTGCTTTATTTCCACAATATCTCCATCCTTAACAATATATTCTTTTCCTTCTGTTTTTATGGCTCCCTTTTCTTTGGCGTTTTGCCAACTTTCAAATTTTAAGAAATCATCATAACTTATAACATCCGTCCTTATGAATTTATCGGAAAAGTCACTGTGTATTTTTCCTGCGGCGCTTTTTGCCGTTTCTCCTTTTTTAATAGTCCAGGCCCTTGTTTCTTTCTTTCCGGTTGTTAAAAAGGAAATAAGCCCTAAAATTTCGTAAGATTTTTTGATAATAAGGTCAAATTCCGTGTTTTCTTTCATTCCCAAAGAAACTCTTTCTTCTTTTGTAAACTCGGATGTTTCAAATTCCGAAAGAATGTCGACAAGAATAAAAGGCCAGTTGTTTTTTCTAAAGCTTTCTTTTATTTCTTCACTTAGCTCTTTCTCTTCTCCGTTTAAAAGGTAAATCCTTGGTTTAAAGGTGAGAAGTTGGTATTTTTTAAGAATGTTTTCTTCTTCTGTTGTCCATGTTTTTTCAATAAGAACATTATTTTCATTTAGTAAAGCAAAGGCCTTTTCCAAGGTTTCCAGTTCTCTTAGTGCTTCCTTTGTTTTTTCTTTCTTAATGCTATGTATTCTTTTTTCTATTGTTTCGATGTCTTTTAAGATAAGCTCTGTATCAAGTATTTCTTTTTCTTTTAAAGGGTTAACTTCACTTTCCACGCTTAAAACGTCTTTTTTTGTAAAAAAGCGCAATACGTATATTATTGCATCGACTTCTCTGATGTTTGCCAAGAATTTGTTTCCCAGACCTTCTCCCTTGCTTGCCCCCTTAACAAGTCCGGCTATGTCTATAAACTCAACTGTTGCGTATGTTTTTTTTTCTGATTTTGATAATTCTGCAAGCTTGTCTATTCTTTCGTCAGGAACAATAACAACGCCTACATTGGGATCAATGGTGCAAAAAGGATAATTAGCGCAATCAACCTGTTTTTTTGTCACTGTTTTGAAGAAGGTTGATTTGCCTACGTTTGGAAGGCCTACTATTCCGATTGATAACATATTTTTTTTGGTTAGTTTGTTTCTAGTGAATAATAGTCTATTTTTCTGTTTATTTCAAATTTATTTTTTGTTATTTTTTAGTATAATTTTTATTTTTTGCAATATAGAAATATTTTTGGTAATATTTAGTAATAAATTTAAAAATTATTTAATAGATTTATGAATACGGCTCTTATATTAATAGACTTTATAAATGAAATAGTTAATGAAAAAGGAAAGCTATCATCAAAGGGTTATTTTTCTTTTGCAAAAGAGAATAATGTTTTTAAAAATATTTCTTTTATTATTGAAAAAGCTCGTCAAAAAAATATTTTAATTATTCATGTTAAGGTTGGCTTTTCGAAAAATTATAATGAACAACCAAAAGAATCTCCTTTGTTTGGAAAGGCGAAAGAATTCCAAGCATTAAAATTAAATACATGGGCAACTGACTTTTATAAAGAAATAGATATAAAAGAGGAAGATATTATAATTATAAAACACAGAGTTAGTGCCTTTTATTCTACATCGTTAGATTTGGTTTTAAAAAATAATAATATAAAATCGGTTATTATAGCAGGGGTTGCCACTGATTTGGCAGTTTCGAGCACGGTAAGAGATGCTCATGATAGAGATTATAAGGTGACTATTGTTTCTGATTGTTGTATTGCTGGAAATATTAAAGATCACGAAGGGGCACTTTTATCTTTAAGTAAAATATCCGATATAAAAAAATCACAAGAATTATTTATTTAAAATATTGACAAAAAGATATGATGATATATTATAAAACTAGAAACGCCTCAGCCAGCCGTAAGGTCCGCTGAGGTTTTATTTTATGAAAACAATAATTTTTATAGATGGTCGCAATTTTATTAGCAAAATAAACTCTATTCTTAATTCTACTGGAAAAAAAGAGAAAGAAGTAGATTTCTCTATTTATAATTTTTCTGGCCTATTAGATAAAGTCTTATCAGGAGTTGATATAGATAGAAAATTATTTTATATAGGCAGGGTTTCTAAACACAAAGAAACAGAAGAAAAATCTACTGAATTAGTGGAAAAACAAAGAAAATTAAAAAAACATTTAGAAGAACAAGGATTTGAAGTTATTTATGCTGGTAAAGTGAGAGGACACGAAGGAAAATGCCCCAAAGGTCATAGTTTTTTAATATTTAAAGAAAAGGGAGTAGATGTTAAGATTGCCGTTGATATGATTACCTTTGGCAATAAAAAAGAATTAAAGACAGCGATTATAGCAAGTTCTGATTCGGATTTACAACCAGCCATAAAAGAATTGAAAAATCAGAAGATAGAACGGATTTATCTTGGGTTTGAGGATTCTCCAAATAAAGGTATAACTTTTACAACTAATCGCACGATTCTTATTAGAAATTCAGAAGTAACTGAATTTATTGGTAAAACTTTGATATAAGATTATTTTATTATTTTGCAACTTCTATTTTTAGTATTTTTCCTCTTTCGTCTCTATTTGTGATTATTCTCCCATATCTTGGAGAGGGTAGGGTTATTTTGAAGGTAAATGGTATTAAATTTGCCTTGTTTCTTGTTATTTTGTCTGTGTTTTCTCTCATTTCGCCCGTATCTTCTCTTATTTCATCAGATATAGTCGTGTTCACTCCGTCCCGATTGATAGCATTTTTGTTTTGGTTAATTTTGACTTATGTCTTTTTTCTTAATTTTAACTATAAAAAACTTTATCAATATAAAAAAGGGATTAATCCTGTTTTCTTTTTTAATGCAACTTCAGATAGAAATATTAATTTTTCAGCTTCTTTATGGGATTTCTTATCTAAAAATCTGAAATTTATTTTGTTTCCTTTTATCTCTATTT